>CAZWGW010000066.1:4516-14046 GCA_964633565.1 uncultured Planctomycetaceae bacterium | reverse complement strand
ACAATTGCACGGCCGTCACCGATGAAGGTCTGCGCTCCCTGCCGGACCTTCCGAAACTGAAAAAACTGGACATTGGAGGCACTCACGGCAGATCGGCCACGCGCGTGACCGATGCCGGTTTGCAGGTCGTGGCGGAACGATTTCCGGGCCTGACCCGGCTCGGTCTGCAGGGAGTTGCAGCGACCGACGAGGGGCTGCACCATGTCGTGCGCCTGGCACAATTGCAGCAATTGAACCTTGTGGACACGCAAGTGACGAACGCCGGCATGCGGCACCTTCCGGGAATGACTGCGCTGATCCACCTTGACCTGCCCAGCCAAATCGGCGACCAGGGATTGGCGGAATTGCGTGAGTTGACGTCGCTCAAGATTCTGACCATTGGAAGCCCCGTCATTTCGGCGGCCGGGCTGACCGCTGTCGCCGAATTGCCCAACCTGGCCGACCTGTGGCTAAAGGGAACTAATGTCGACGCTGCCGCTCTCGCGCCGCTCGCGCGCGCGGCCCACCTGCGGATCCTGCACGTCCACGGCAGCCGGCTGCGGGAGGAGGACATTCCCGCATTGCACGCGCTGCTGCCCCATTGCCTACTGGACACGGACTTCGGACAGTTTCCGCCGGAGTCGCAGAACGCCGCTAACTTCGCGTTGCGGTTCGACGGCCGCGGCGCGTACGTCGACATCCCCTCGCTCACTTTTGATGGCAGTCATCCGCTAACGCTGGAAGTCCGCGTTGCTCCCCGGAAGCGCCTGGTGGAAAATCAGTCCGGCTTTGTTCTCGGCAATATCCGAGATCGCACGCGGCAGGGGGGCATCGCGCTGAGGCAGTTCGATGCGGGATGGCGCGCCTCCGTATTCATCGACGGCGGGGCGCCCGCTTATCCCACGGCACCCGACGACTCTCTCGATGTCGTTGAGTTGGCGCTCGTCTACGACCTGACCCAAACACGCCTCTACGTCAATGGGCGCCTGGCACATTCCGTCGCAACGGCGCCGGCGAAGCACCTGCCGTCGGCGGAGGGATTTGCCATCGGCGGACCGGCGGGGCGGAAGGATTCAACGTACTTCGATGGAGTGATCGACAAAGTTCGCATCTCCAGCATTGCCCGCTACTCAGAGGACTTCGTCCCCGGCGCGCGGTTCGATCCGGACGGGCACACGCTGGCGCTGTATCACTTCGACGAGGGCGACGGGGACGTCCTCCACGACGCCTCCGGCCACGGTCATGACGGCAAGATCGTCGGCGCTATCTGGGTCCGCGCTGGTGCGACGCTGGAACGGCGACCGGATGGGAGCGGTCCCTACGACCCCGCCCTCGAACGCCCCATCGTCGAGGCGATCCTCCAGGCTGGCGGGAGCGTCGCGATCGTCGTCCCGCAAGTGCCGGCCAACGTCGGAACACTTCAGTCCTACGCCTACGGTACGAATCTCGCTTACGAGCTCGCGCTGCCGGGACAGGAACAGAGTGTGAGGTCCATTGAGGAGCTTCCGGCCGAGCCTTTCCATCTCACGCGTGTTCAACTCAGGCGCGGGGCCGCCATCGATGTATCCCTGATCGAGTCCCTCGCACGGGCGCCATACCTGTTCGAGCTGAATCTGGAAGGCAGCGCCGTCAACGACGGTCACGCCGCCGTTATTGGCCGCATGTCGCAGCTCCGTTATCTCAACATCGGCGGCACACGCTTGTCCGACGAGGGTCTGCGCGAGTTGTCTCGGCTCGCGAACCTGCGCTACCTCTCCGTCTGGAAATCGCCTCGCATTACCGACGCCGGCCTGGAACACATCGCAAAGCTCACCAACCTCGTCGAGATCTACCTCCACGAGAACCCTCAGTTAACCGATCGCGGAATTGCCTGGCTGCGGGAACTGCCGCATGTCGGCTGGTTGTGGCTCGAAGGGACGGGAATCACCGACGCGGCGCTGGAGTCGGTGTCTCGTTTTGAGGAACTCGACTCCCTGCGCCTGTCACACACGAAGCTCAGCGGGGCGGGACTGACGCACCTCGGCCGTCTGCGGAAGCTCAACTGGCTGTTTCTGCATGACACTGAAGTCACCGATGAGTTCGGTGTTCTGCTCAAAGACGTACCGTTCGGGAGCCTCTGGCTCAGTGGAACGTCGGTCGGCGACGAAACCTTGAAGGCCATCGCCGGACGACCGCAAATCCACCAGTTGATCCTGAACGGCTCTGGAATCACCGACGCCGGACTCGCCCACCTGAAGGGAACGCGAATCGTGCACCTCAGCGCGAACAACACCGCGCTCACCGGCATCGGGCTGGCCGACCTCGACATCGTTCAGGTGCTCGACCTGTCCGGGACTCAACTCTCCGACGAGGCGGCGAAGTCAATCGCCCGTTTTGAAACGCTGAAGGTCCTGAACGTCGTCGACACGCCCGTCAGTGAGGAGTCCGTGAAATTCCTCGCCGGCGCTCTGCCGAACTGCACGATCTATTCGAAATTCGGCACGATCGAACCGGCATCGACGCCTGCCTCCGCCGGTACCGCGCCACGTTGGTCTCCCACCCCCGAACAGCAGGCCTTCCTTGACGCCGTCGCCCTGCTGCCGGCCGAGGAGCAGGAATCGGCAATCAAGGAAAAGCTCAAGGCAGTCAACCCCGGCTACGACGGGTTCTTCGAGTACGAGATCGCCGACGGCAAGGTCGTCCGCCTCAGCCTCAAGGGGAACACGCAAGCCGTCCGCGAGATCTGGCCGATCGCCGCTCTGACCGGCCTCACCGAACTGCTCCTCGGCGACGCGCCCGTGGCCGACCTCTCGCCCGTGGCGCGGCTGACGGAACTGCGTTTCCTGAGCTGCTACAGCCCGGCGATCACCGACATCGAGCCGATCTCTGCACTCAAGAAGCTCGAGGTCTTCGACTGCTGCGAGACGCTCGTCCGCGACCTCTCGCCGCTGGCCGGGCTGCCGCTCAAGGAACTGCGGACGTTCGCCGTCTCGACGTACAATGAGCAGTTCCGGCAGCTCGCGGCGACGTGGCCGCAGTTGGAGACGATCAACGACATTCCGATCGCCGAATTCCTGGCACGGCGGGATGAGGTGGAGGCATTGAAGCAGAAGCTGCCGGCGTTTCCGGCGGCGAGGCAACTGGAACTCGTGGTTGAGAAGCTCAAGGAGTTCAACCCGGGTTGGAACGGCGAGCTGACGCACCAGATCGTGGAGGGAGAACTCGCCCACCTTGTGCTGGTGGCTCCCCACGTTGTGACGGACCTTTCACCGCTTGCAGCGCTACGAGATCTGAAGGGATTGATGTGCAACGGCAATCCACAACTCGCCGACCTCTCGCCGCTGGCGGGGATGCAACTGGAGCAGTTCTTTTGCCATGCGAGCAGCATCGCTGATCTCTCGCCGCTCCAGGGGATGCGGATCAAGAGTCTGATCTGCGGATACACTCCCGTTGTCGATCTGGCACCACTGGCCGGGATGCCGCTGGAACACCTGGAAGCCGACAACACGGGCATTACCGATCTGACGCCGCTCGCGGACCTCCCCTTGCGGCACCTGTCGATCAGCGGGACGGGCGTCGGAGATCTCGCACCGCTGCAGGGGATGCCCCTGCACTATTTCGAGTGCGGAACGACACGTGTGACGAGCCTCGAACCGTTGCGAGGCATGCAGCTTACCTTTCTGGGTTGCGGCCAGAACAGGATTGCAGACCTCTTCCCATTGGCCGGGATGCCGCTCGAGGAGTTACGGTGCGGTCGTACGCTGGTCACCGATTTCTCGCCGCTGGCGGGCATGCCGCTGGCAAGACTTCAACTCAGCAGCAATGACGGACTGACGGACCTTTCGATCCTTGCTGGAATGCCGCTTACGGAACTGGAGTGCCGGATTTCGTCGGTGTCCGACTACTCGCCGCTGTCGGGCATGCCGCTGGAACAAATCGGCATCGATTTTCATCTGCTCGGAACACACGACGAGGACGTGCTGCGCTCGCTGCCGAAAGTGACGCAGATCAACTCCGTGCCCGCGCCGGAGTTCTGGCGGCAGCTCGATCAGCGTCGACGCGAAGCCGCAGAGTGGAAAGAAGGCTTGTCCGCGTTGCCTGGAGAACAGCAGTTTGCGACGGTCCGCCAGAAGTTGACGGAGCTGCATGCGGCATTCGAATACGTCCCGTCGTTTTCTCTGGAGCCTGCCTATGCGGACGGAAACCTCGTCGAACTGTCCATCGTCGTACACGGCGGAAACCTGGTTGATCTGCGTCCACTGTGCGGGTTGACCCACTTGAGGAAACTGTCGCTCACAGGGCACCTCCCGCACGTGCGCGACCTCTCGCCGTTGTACGCTCTGCCGCTCGAGGAGTTGCGCGTCGACAGCGACGTGGTCCTGCGGTCCAATGTGCCCGGCCTGCGTGCGATGCCGATGCTGCAGAGCATCAACGGCCGCCCCGCCGCGGAGTACCTGCGACTGCTCACCGAAGCGGACCGGGTCGTCGCGGAAGAGGTCCTTCGCCTCGGCGGAAAGGCCGTCGTCCTCGTGCCCGACGAACCCGAACGCCGGACCATCGAGTCCGTCGAAACGCTTCCGGAGACGGTCCACAGGCTGGCCGCCGTCGACCTGTCCTACACGCAAGTCGGGGACGAGGACCTGGCGCGCCTGCGTCCTGCGGCCGGTCTCAGGGCGCTCTCTCTCGACTCCGCCGATCGCATGGGCAATGCGGGCCTTTCGCACCTTGCCGGGCTTCCACTGCGCGCGCTCGATCTGCGAAACACGCAGGTGAGCGATGCCGGCCTGCCCGAATTACTGCAGTTGCCGGAACTGGCCGAGTTGTCGCTGCAGCATACGGCCGTCACCGATGCGGGGATGGCCGTCGTCAGACAGCTTCCGCGCTTGAGGAATCTCACTCTGAGCAATAATCGCGTCGGCGATGTGGGCGTTGCGCACCTCCGTGGGATGACCTCATTGCACGTCCTGTCGATCTACGACACGCAACTGACGGACGCCGGGCTGGCGCACGTTGCGACACTCGTGAACCTGGAAGACCTGTCGCTCTCCAGCACGGCGGTCACGGACGCGGGACTGAAACACCTGCTGCCGCTACAGCAACTCCATCACCTGTTTCTCGAACGGACGCCGATCTCTGACATGGGACTCGCGCATCTGGCCGCTCTCTCGGATTTGAGGGTGCTGTTCCTGCGCGAGACCGGCATTGGTGATACTGGCCTCACGCACCTTGAGACAGCGCCGGTCCTGCAGGAGCTGTTTCTCGAACGAACACGCGTGACCGAAGAGGGGATCCTGCAGCTTCACGCCGCCCGGCCACTCATTCGAATCCACTGGGACGGTGGAGTCATTGAACCGGAGGCCGCTGAACCGGCGCGCTGACCAGATCCGCCATTCTCTTCCCTCCATCGGCTTTCATCCCTCATCGTCGACCGAATGCCCGACTTGCTCCCGGTCCTCCAACCCCGTACCATTGCCCCAGCCCGCGCGTCGCATCGAAGGGCTTAAAATCGACGCACTGCTCCATGTCGAACGACAAGCTGCGGCGGCAGATTACGTTTGAAGCCGCCCGCCTGATGTACACGCGGCAGGAATCCGAATACTACCGGGCCAAGCTCAAGGCCGGCCGCAAGATCTGCCGCGGCTGGGTCAAGCCCGACGACCTCCCGTCGAACTCCGAAATCCGTGACGAGATCCAGCGGTTCGCGTACATGTACGAGGGGGACGCCCGCTTCGATAACCTCCGCGACATGCGGATCGAAGCCCTGCGGATGATGCGGCTGCTCGCGAAGTTCAAGCCGCGACTCATTGGCAGCACGCTCACAGGGCATGTCCGCCACGGCAGCGATATCGATATCCACGTCTTCTCCGCCAGCCTGGAAGCGGTCTGCGGCGCGCTCGACGAGCAGGGGCTGGATTACGACGTTAGCCACAAACACGTCCGCAAGCACGGCGAAGAGCGGACGTACACGCACATCCACGTGCGGGACCGGTTCCAGTTCGAATTGACGATCTACCCGGCCGACAAGGCGAGCTACGTCTTCAAGAGTTCGATCACCGGCAAGGCGATCGAGCGGGCCAGCGTCAACGAACTGGAGGCGCTGCTGGAGCACGAATACCCGGACCTCGCCCTCGACGACGAGTCGCTGGAGGCCGAACAGCGGGTCGACCGGTTCCAGATCTACCGCATGCTGCTGATCCCGCTGGAGAAGGTGGAGCAGAGCCGCAAGTATCACCCGGAAGGGGACGCGCTCTATCACAGCCTGCAGGTGTTTGACCTGGCTCGCGACGAGATGCCGTACGACGAGGAACTGCTGCTGGCAGCGCTCCTGCATGACGTGGGGAAGGGGATTGATCCATTGGACCACGTTCGCGCCGGCCTGGAGGCGCTGGACGGGCATGTCACGGACCGCACGGCGTGGCTGATCGCCAACCACATGGACGCGCAGCGGATTCTCAACGGGACGATCGGCGCGCGCGCCCGGCGACGTTTGCACGGCTCCGAAGACTATGATGAGTTGCTGCTGCTGGCGAAGTGCGACCGGGATGGACGTCTGCCGGCGGCCGCGGCGCCGGATCTCGACGAGGCGCTGGACTATCTGCGGGAGCTGGCGCGAATGTGTGGGTGATCGGGCTGTATGGTCGCGGACTCAGCGGGCTGACGCCAGCCGCTCGCCGACTGGAACACGAATCAACCCGTCCGCACCGTCCGCAGCCAGTCGACGAGATGCTCGAACGGCGCACCGGGATGTGCCGCGTAGGTGATGTCCGCCCCTTCCACGACCTTGACGGTGAGGAACGACGCCTGCGCCGCAATGCGCTGCAATTCGTCTTCCAGTCCGTCAAACGCGGCCGACGACTTCGCCGACTCGCTGCCGATCAGCACCAGCGTCGGGATGCGCACGCGCGGCAGCAGCCTGAGGATGTCGTACTCGTCGTGCGGGCCATACTTCGCGACAAAGCCGGAGGCGGGCATCACGAACTGCAGCGGCTGGCGGACCTGCAGCAGCACTTCTCCCTCGCCGCGACCGACGAGCGCATCGGCCCGGCGATAGTCCTCGCGGAACTGGCCGGCCAGCTTGTGCCGCTGGAAGAGCGCGTGGTTGAACCGCGGCGGCGACACGGCAAGCAGGCAGGCGACGTGCTCCAGCGGGTTGCGGGAAAGTGTGTAGACGGCCTTCACGCCTCCCATGCTGTGGCCGACGAGCGCGATCCGCCGGTAGCCGCGCTCGACAAGGAAACCGGTCCACGCGGCGATGTCGTGCCGGCAGTCGGCGATGTTTTCATACGCCGCACCGCCGAGCACGGAGCCGCGTTCCGTGGGAATGCGGGCCATCAGGTCGTGGCCGCGCGTATTGACGCGGAGCGAGGGGACGCCGGCCTCCAGCGCCTGGTTGGCAAAGATCTCCAGGAGTCCCGGGGCGGTGAAGTTGCTCCCGGTGCCGTGGATCAGCAGGCACACGTCGACCGGTAACTGGCTCGTGCGGTCGTCCGGGATGCGGAGCGCTCCGTCGAGCAGGAGCCCGTCATGCGTCGTGACGCGACACAGTTCCACGTGCGTGTGCGGCATGCAGCGTTTCCTCCGTGTGGGAACAGCCTGTACCCCCGTAGGGACAGGCTAACGACCGGGGCGGCGGCGTGCCAGCCGAATGCGAGGAGTGGAGCGAGGGACTCGCGATGGTCCCGGCTGCGAGAGGGCCGGCGCCGGACGTCGATTCAGAAATCCTCGTCCTTGACGCCCGCCTGTCCGAACTTCGTGCCGGCGGAACTGACCAGCCGGGCGTAGACGCTCGGATCGATGTCCTCGCTCACGAAGCGTCCGCTGCCGTCGCAGAAGAACAAGTTCACGCCGCCGGGATGAAGTGAACTGGGACGAGGCAGGGAGTGCGATTCCGAATCGAGGTTGGCGTTGATCGCACTCGGTCCCAGGTCGATCGTGGCCCTGCCGCCCCTGGTGTGGAATTGCAGTCCCGTCTCCTGTGTGCCGCCTCCCAGGCCTTGTGCCGATTCAGCGGCTGTCGGAATTCGGGTGGATGTGCCGCCAATGCGGACGGCGAAACCGGTCTCATGCGGCGCTCCGCTGACCCACCAGCCGGCGTTCAGGTTCTCCGCCAGCAGGATCGTCTGCGACACGCCGTCCGGGATGTCGTCGATTCGGAATGGCCTGCCGGAGGGGTCATGCATCACGACTCCCGTCGCGCGCGACACCTCCGCATCCTTGGGAGAGTTCGCGTCAAAGGGGCCGTTGTTCCAGTTGTAGGTGCCTGAGACCTGGTGGCGGGGTCCCTGCTGCGGGTCGTCCCAGATATCGGCCGTCATGTAGCCCATGTTCGCCACGAAGCAGAGCGCCCCCGGTTGTTCGGCGCGCGGTGAAACAGGGCAGGTGAAGACCTGAATGCCTGTCTGCGACAGTTGCTGGAATCGATCCGCGTTATTGGAATCGCGATTGCCGTTGGCCGTACACGCGAGCAACCGATCATGGAGTACCTGCAGCTCAATGTACGGCAGTAGCTGTACAGGCCAGCTTGAGTAGTGCAGCGGATTCGTGTGGTCAGTGTCGTGCTCGATCAGCGGACCACGGAGAGCCGGAAGAGCGCCGTCGTGTTCGGCGGCGTAGGAGTGGAATGCGGTGGAGACGTTGCGCATCTGCGATTCGCACTGCACGCGAATCGAGGGCACGCGGGAACCCATGTCGGGCCACGTCGACAGACACATGATCAGCAAGACAAAAAACAGGATCACAACGATCGGCCGGCGGGTATCGCCGTGACGACCGCGCGGCGCATTCAGCGGGAGTTGCGCTACTGCCCTCCATCCTCCGGGATCGGCCACACCCTCCCCGCGATCATCCCGCCATCGACGTAGATCGTTTGCCCGGTCAGAAATGCCGCCGCGGGGGAGGCAAGGAACACCGCCGTCCCGACGAGGTCCTCGGGCGTACCGAGCCGGCCGAGCGGGGTGTTGAACCGGTTCCATTCGAGCATCGTCGGATTGGACCAGAGTTTCTTCGTCAGGTCGGTGAGAATGAACCCCGGGGCGAGGCCGTTGACGCGGACTCCTTTCGGTCCCCACTCCATTGCCATGGCGCGCGTCATTGCACTCACGCCGGCCTTGCTGATCGCGTAGGGGGCGACGTACTTGAGCGGCGCATCGCTGTTGAGCGAGTCGATGTTGACGATCGACCCGTTCCCCCGGGCGATCATCTGCCGTCCGACCGCCTGCGCCATGAAGTACGCCCCGCGGAGGTTGATGTTCAACACGAAATCGAACTGCTCCGGCGAGAATTTCTCGGCCGGCTGGCGGATGTTGACCCCCGCCACGTTGAGCAGCGTGTCGATCCGGCCATGCTCGGCGACGATCTGCCTTACAACCGACTCGATCTGTTCGACCTGCGCCACATCGCACACGACGCCCTGGACGGGGTGCGCGCCGACGGAGATCTCGCGCGCCGTGGCGTTGAGCGTGGCCTGTTCGCGGCCGCAGATCACGACGCGGGCGTTCCGCTCAGCAAAGCCTTTGGCGAGGGCCCTGCCGATGCCGCGGCCGGATCCGGTGACCACGGCGCAGCTCCCCTTC
>CAZWGW010000066.1:3294-4506 GCA_964633565.1 uncultured Planctomycetaceae bacterium | reverse complement strand
GCCGCGGCTGCCGCCGGAGACGAGAACGACCTGGTTTTCGACGGAAAACAGTTGATCCGGCATGGGAGATTGCTCCGTTCGTATGGACTGAGGACGCATTGGAGCACGATGGGCGGAGGAGTGAAAGTCGCGGACATGCGGAGAGTCTATCGCCAGAGCAGGTCGGAGGGGATCGTCTGCGGACTCTCCGTCGTGCTCTTCGCGCTGGTGTTTGCGCTCCTGCTGGTCGTGGCATGGAGCGATGAGTCGGTCCGATCACCGTGGGCCCTTACGGGACTGGCCGTCTGTGTTCCCGGAACAATGTTCGTCATCAGCCTCTGGGGGCTGGTCGCATCAGTCCGGGGACGACTGGAAATCGACGACGACCTGATCGTGCAGACCGGGGCGTTTTCAACGCGATCAGTCTGCCTGAGCGGACTGACGGCAATTCACTGGATGCCGCGTTCTGTCACGCTCGTCGGCGCTGCGGGCCGCATGCGGATCTGGTTGAACTTCGCGGCACGGCACGACCACCTCGAACTGGTGCGGTGCATCAGGAATGCCCTTCCGACAGACAAGCAGACTGGCTGGGAGTGGTTCTTCTGCCGGAGCATCGTGCCGTTGCTTCGTTGCAAGTTGCTGCCGGGCCCTGGCGATGTCGTCATCAAGCGGCGGCGGTGGGACGTGATCTTTGCCATTGCGCTGGTCCTGGCGGCTGCCGTCGCGTGGTTTTCCTGGCACGTCACCGGGCAAGCGCGGTTGTTCGTAATCCCGCTGTTCCTCCTGCCGATCTGGCTCCCTGTGCGCTGGTCGACACCGCGGCGCGGAATGATCGTGCGATCGTCAGCGAACAAGGATGACGGCAGCCGAACGTTCCTGATTCAATGGCTCTGCGCATTCCTGCTCGCCGGCACAGGAATGGTTGTGAACGCAGTCTATGCGGATTCCGTTCAGGGGCTGAATGTCGTTCTGATTGCCGGCTCCATCCTGTTGATGGCTCTGTTGCTGCTCGCCGCCCATCAACAGGATCGGAGAATGCAGTCGCACAGAGAGCGCGAGCACGCGGAAGTTGTTGCGCAATGCGACTGGATCACCGACTGGCCACACGAGATTGAATTCGAGCGAGAGCGCGGCGTGGACGAGTCGACATGAAATCAGCGCGCCGATGGATCGGACGGCACGCCCGAATTCAGGGCCTGTGCGTCGACGCTCGCGACGGCGCGAGATCAGCGG
>CAZWGW010000066.1:0-3284 GCA_964633565.1 uncultured Planctomycetaceae bacterium | reverse complement strand
GGCGTCCCGGCCTCGGGGCTGGATCCTGTTTGGGCGGTGCTCCGCATCATTCGTCGCGCGCCGGCGCCTCTTCGAACACCAGCTCCAGCGTCTGCTCCTCCTTAAGCATCTTGGAAGAGATCACGATCGTGTCCCTGATCAGCCGTTCGGCGCCCGGCACGCGAACCTGGATGTGCACCAGGCCGTTCTTCACCCGGACACTGCCGCGCGGCTGCACAAACGTCTTTCCGTCGGCCGCCAGGACCAGCGTGTGCTCGGGGATCTTCTGGCGGTAACCGTCGGTGCCGACGATCGTGCCGGTCAGGTCGCTGGTGAGGGCATACGTCGTTTTGTTGCGCGGCACCTTGATCTGGATAATGATGTGGTAGGGCTGTTTCGGACGCGGCGAGTCCCCCGGCTTGGGATCGGGGTCGCCAAACCGCTTGGGGAAGTCCGCGTTGATGATCGGAATCGTCCACGCCGCGAAGCTCCCTTTCCGCACGGCGTTGCCCGGGACGAACGGACCGATCCCGCCTCCAAATCCGCCGTCGCCCGTGCCGTTTCCCGTCCCTCCGCCGCCGTTCCCCTTGCCTGAGCCGGAGAAGAGCGCGTTCGCGATCGGGAGGGTGTCGTTCGCCAGGTGCTCCGGGATCAGCGAAATTGGCTGGCTGCCCGCTTCAAGTGGCTCGGCCAGCTCGGTGTCGACAAACCCACCGAATCCGCCGCCCCCTTCCTCAAACGGCTGCGTCGAGACGGCGATGGCGTCTGGTGTCTTCTCGAAGTGCCGGATGACGGGGATCGCCAGCACGGCAATGACGACGATGTGGACGATCAGCGAAATGCCGTAGCCCGCCCCGTCCTCCCCCTTGATCCAGCCGACGACCCGTTCGTTCCACGGGCGGTTATCGACCTCTAGTTTGGCGGCTGACGCGGCGATCGGCGTCACTGCGGCGAGCTGCGGTTTGCCGCTGCGAGCGGGCTTCCGCGTGCGGACAGGCGCGGGCCTTACAGGAGTCACGACGTCGCCGAGGTCAAGCCCCGATGCAGCCGGGTCCGTCGGAAGCTCGATGAAATCCGGCTCCAGGCCGGTCGGGCGGCTCCGCAGTTGTTCGGTGGCTGGAGGCATTATGATCGGGCCGCCGGACGGGGGCGTCGTGTTCCAGGGGTGAGGAGGGTCCGTACCTCTCCCCGCCCACAGGAACGCAAGCCAATTATATCGTTTCGTCACGAAAAGTCGTGACCCTCCTGAAAAATTCGAAATTTCCGGTCGGGGCCGGGTCGGGCGATCTATTTGCGACGGGCGAGCAGCCGCGCCAGTCGTCGCCCGGAGACCGACAACGGAACGTGCTCGAATTCGCCGGGCGGCACCCACCGCAGCGCGTCGGCACGGCCGCTGAGCCGTCCCCCGCGATGTTCTGCGTCAAAACAGAGCAGCCGTATCCGGAATCGGGTCACGGAATGCCGGATTTCCGTCACGAGTCCGCCCAACTCACTGTCAATCCCCGTCAGCGCACGGACCGCATCCTGCAGGTGACGGCGAACTTCTGCAGTGGTTGCGCCCGTGAACACATCGGGGGACAACGCGGCCGAATGTCCGTTGAGGTCGACGCGCGGAAAATCCCAGAGTCCGGCCCAGCGTTCATCGTCGCGCCGCCGGCGCAGCAGGAAGCGGCCGCCCTTCTGCACGGCAACGCACGCCTCAACGACGTGCGTCACATCCGGGCGGGCCTTGGGCTGAGGGATTTCCGCCTGAGCCCCCATAGCCAGCGCGCGGCAGCACATCCGCACCGGACACGATGCACACGCGGGATCGGCCGGCGTGCAGATCGTCGCGCCGAGTTCCATGAGCGCCTGGTTAAACTGGCCGGGCGAGCGCGTCGGGAGCACGCGCTCCGCGAATTCCCACAGCAGCGCCTGTCCCGCGGCGGAGCGTGGATCGCCACGGTAGCCGAGCAGCCGCGCGTACAGCCGCAGCGTGTTCGCCTCCACGATTGGCGCACGGCGGTCGAATGCGAACGATGCGATCGCTCCCGCTGTGTAGCGCCCGATTCCCGGCAGCGACTGCAGACCTTCAACTTCCGTCGGAAAATCCCCTTCATGCTCGGAAACGATCAGACGGGCGGCGGCGTGCAGGTTCCGCGCGCGGCTGTAGTAACCAAGGCCTTCCCACAGCTTGAGCACGTCCTGCCCGGCCGCGGCCGCCAACCTCTCGACGGTCGGGAACTTCGCCAGAAAGCGCTCGTAATACGGGATCACGGCCGCCACGGTCGTCTGCTGCAGCATGATCTCGCTGATCCAGACGCGATACGGGTCGTGCGTCTGCCGCCACGGAAGTTCGCGCGCGTGCCGGGCGTACCAGCGGGTGAGGGCGGCGCGAAAGCGATGAAGCCAGACCGGTGAGTGGTGAGTCGTGAGTCGTGACTGGTGAGTGGCGCGGTGACGACGGCGCGAAAGCGCCGCCGTCGCATTCTGCTGCCGCGAGTTTCCCCTCATCCCCTCATCCCCCCATCTCCTCATCCCCTCATCACTGCCAATCGCAAATCGGCCCCCAAGCGCGGCTACGGCACCCCCTGCTGCCGCCCGTCCAGCCGCCGTCCCTGCGCGTCGTACAGGCTCAGATCGAAGCCCGTGAGGATCTTCGTCTGATAGATGATCTGCCCGGTGTGCAGGGCGAAGTGCTCGACGACGTGGAACACCGCCGCGAGAACGCTGACGTCGTACCCCTGAATCGCAAGCCGCTCGCGCAGTCGCTCGGGGGAAAGCCCTTCAATCACCTGGCAGGCCTGTTCAACAGTCCGCTGCAGCGGAGGCAGGATCGTCTCGATCGGGAGCGCCTCGCGCTGCGCGAATTCGGCCGCCCGGTCGCGCGTGAACTCCACACCGCCGATCGACTTCACGATCCACAGCCGCACGTTGCCGTTGAGGTGCAGCACCAGGTTGCCGATGGCGTTGGAGACGGAATTCGGCCGCGACCAGACCTGTTCGACGCGGAGCAGTGCGAGGCATTTCTCGATCTGCCGCAGACTGTCGCGCAATTTCGTGGCGGAGTAGTTGCAGAATTCGTCGCGGAGGATGGTTTGGGGCATGGACGCGGCTCCACAGCCAGTGGGACGACGTGTGGTCTATGCGGCGGCCGTCGAGATCGCAAGTCCGCAGTGTCCCGATCGGCGTAGAATTGCCTTCAGCGATCGGGGCGGGGTAAAACACGCGCACGCGGACTGTCGTTTGGTCGCTTGGTGGTTTGGTGCGTCCACCAAACCACCAAACCACCAAACCACCAAACCACCAAACCACCAAACCACCAA
>CAZWGW010000065.1:9775-16407 GCA_964633565.1 uncultured Planctomycetaceae bacterium | reverse complement strand
CCATCAGCACAATGGCCGGTATGGGCGGCAGCAGCACCGCCATCAACCAGACCTGGTTTTCGATGGTGCGCACTTCGCGATCCGTGGCGTTGCGCTGCCGCTCGATCTCGCGTCGTTTCTGCTGTTCGATCTCTTCCTTGTCAAGGTCGAACTTGTTCTGGGCGTCCACCTGAACGACCCGTTTCAGTTGTATCTTCTGCGCGGCGTTCAAGGAGGTATCGTCGTCGATCTTCTTGACCGCCGCGTCCAGCTCCTCCTGGGCCTTCTTCAATTTGTCTGTCGCTTCCTTCTCCGCCTCCTGGATCTTCCTGGTCAACTCCGTTTCGAACTTCTTCTTCCGGTCTTCCACCTTCTGCAGGGTCCGGAGCTGCGCCCGGCGCTTCCGCAGGTCGATGTAGTCGTCGTCTCCCGCCAGCGAATCGACAGCGTTCATCACAAACGTCACGTTGTCGAACTTGATGTCCAGCAGTTGCTGTTCGATGAGCCGGAACATGTTGTCGGAAATCACGTCCGCGTCGGCCACGAAGATCACGTTCACCTTGTCCGCGGCGTCCCCCTTCGACTTGATCTCCGCCGCGATCACATGGGCGTACTCGTCGGGCTTGCGCGGCGGGTTCCGCTTGAACTGAAAACCGCCAAAGAAGGGCTGTTGTTCCGTCAGCTCGTTCCAGTCCAGCAATCCCGATTCGTCAACGCCGGTCAGCAGCAGCCGCGTGAATTCGTTTTTCGTTGTATCGGGCGAAATCGTCCCCGAAAAGATCGCGACAATCTCCTGCAGCCCGCTCGTCGCGACGTGGTCCGGATTGAACGCCTTCTCGTTCCCGCTGGCCGGTGTGATGAAGATGATCTCCGGGTCCCAAACCGCCGCGTACTCGGCGTGCGGGTTGTATTGATCGAAGACGATGAAGTCCTGTCCGGGCAGGCCGCTGGAAGACCCTTCCCACTTGCACCCCAGATAGTCCATCAGCCGCGTCAGTCGCCCGCCGTCGGCCTTCGGTTCCGGGGGCTGCTGCATCCCCATCATCCCGCCGCCCGGTGCCGGCTTCTGCTCCAGCGGCGCCAACCCCAGGTTGAACGAAGGGAGCGGGTCATCGAAGATCAGGACGGGCTTACCGGACCGCACGTACTCCAGAAAGTTGTCCATCTGCGGTTCGGTGAGCGATGACGGCATCACGGCGATCAGCACGTCCATGTTTGTCGTGATCGGGGTGTCGGGCGTCACGTCCTCGACCTGGTACTGCTTCTTCAGCTCCTGCACGATCCGCCACTCCGGCAACTGTCGGAACGAGCGCATGTCGAATCCGCCCATCAGTTTGGCGTCGGTGCTCAGGATGCCGATTGTCTTGCGGTCCGCATTCGTCACCGTGCCGATGGCGCGGGTCAGCTCATATTCGGCAGCCGTCCCCTTGTCGAAGAAGGGGATCACGACCTCCGCGTATGGTCCCTGGACCAGGGCTCCCAGGAAGATCTCCTCAACCGTGATCTTGCCCCCCCGCTGCGACTGGACCGTGCGCCCCACGATGCCTGCCTGGGTCGCCCGCTCGGCCTCCTCGCTCGAGGGATCCACGATGTTCAACTGCACGTTGACCTTCGTCCCGCCGTCGTCGTCGAACTTGCGCAGCAACCCCTGCAGCGTGCGGTGCGTGTCGGCATAGTCGTCCGGCACCTGGGGGCTGAGATACGCCTGGATGGTGACCGGCTTGTCCTTGTCAATGTTCCTGAGCACCCTGGCCGTCGTTTCCGACAGGGTGAACAGGTGCTCCTGCGTCATGTCGAAACTGGCGGTCGAACTCAGCGCCGTCCGCGTCATGTAATTGACGCTGATCAGCGTTGCGGCCAGGGCGACGGCCCGCACGATGAACTGCAGCCCGAGGCTGGTCCCCTGCGGACCGCCACCCCAGTGCCGCCGGCCGATCATCACCACGTTCAGATACAGCATGAAACCGGTCAGCGACAGGAAGTAGACCAGCCCGCTCAGCGGGATCATGCCCAGCGTGAATTCCCGCAGTTGTTCGCCGATCGTCAACCTCCGCATCCAGTCGGGCAACGACGGGATCAACTCAAAGCCCACCGGAGCCGCACAGATGATCGCGCCAAGCACAAAGGCGACGGTGGCGCTGCTGGTCAACACCGACGTGAACAGCCCCGCGCTGATCAGGGCCGAGCCGGCCAGCCAGTAGCCGAAGTACGTGGTCGCCACCTGCCATTGATCTGGGTCGCCGATCGTCGCCAGCACCAGGGCATGCGTCAGCGAAAAGGCGAGCGCCACGCTGTACACGGCCAGCACCGCCAGGTACTTCCCCAGCAGAATCTCGACGTCCGTGGCCGGGAGCGTGAACAGCAGTTCGTCCGTCCCAAGTTTCCGCTCGTCCGCCCAGGCAGTCATCGTAATTGCCGGCACGATGAACACCAGCAGCACCGGGAACAAGACGCTGAGCTGGTCCAGGTTGCACTGGTTCGCGGCAAAGAACTCCGTCTTGAAGGCGAGCAGCGAACCCGCCACGACGAACGTCACGATGAACAGGTATCCCAGCACGCCGGAGAAATAGCTCGCGACGTTCCGTTTGAAGACCGCCAGAATCACATGGCTGCGCAACATGGTTCCGTTCAGTTCTGTGTCGGTTTCTGAATGGGTTCTATCAAACTCGAATACGGAATCTCGAAATTCGAAACAAATCCGAAATCTGAATTTCCAATCCTCAAAACCTGATTCACCGCCGTCGATCCGAGATTCCCGATTTCAGATTTGAGATTCGACATTCCTTCGACATTCGGATTTCGTCATTCGTAATTCTATTTTTTCCCGCCCGCCGTCAACTTCCGGAAGTGCGCCTCCATGTCGCGTTCCGGGCCTTCCATGTCGGCCACGGTGCCGTCCAGCACGATCCGTCCCTGATTGATGAGGATCACCCGGCTGCAGACCGCCTTCACTTCCGTCAGGATATGCGTCGACAGCAGGATCGTCTTCGTCTGTCCCAGGCTGCGGATCAGTTCCCGCACTTCGTGCGTCTGGTTCGGGTCGAGGCCGCTCGTCGGCTCGTCCAGGATCAGCACCTGGGGGTCATTGAGCAGCGCCTGCGCCATGCCGACGCGCTGCCGGTAGCCGCGCGACAGCTTGCCGATCGGCTTGCCCCACACGTCCGACAGCGAACACTTGTCGGCGACGTACTCCATCCGGTCCTGCAGGCCGGCGGACGACATGCCGCGGGCCTGCCCGAGATACCTGAGCAGCCCCTGCGGCGTCATTTCGTTGTAGAGCGGTCCATTCTCCGGGAGATACCCGATCAACCGCGCCGCTTCGAGGCGATGGGTCGCCATGTCGTAGCCGCCGATGCGGGCCAGCCCTTCACTCGGTGCGAGGAAGCCCGTGAGCAGCTTCATCGTGGTCGACTTCCCTGCTCCGTTGGGGCCGAGGAACGCCGCCACCTGTCCGCGCGGCACGCTGAACGTGACTTCCCGCGTGGCGGCAAACGGACCGTAGAACTTGCTGAGGCCCGCCGCTTCAATCATCTGACCGTTACTGCCGGGACTCGACATCGCAACATTTCCTCCCAGGGAGGGCTCACTGGTGCTGACCGCTGTTTTGACCGCAACGACTTTCAACAGGCCTCCGTCTTTCTGCGCGCTGCTCGCGAGCAGAACGTCCGCTCGCGTTCTGGCGACGCCTTGCTCGAATCACCGGGTTCGAACCGGGCCTCCACCCGCGCCAACTTGTGGGAGAGGTCCCGGGGCTGACAGACGCGCGCCGGAGACAGATCCCTCTCGACGAGAACGTACCGAAATGTTTACCGCGGGCGCCCCTGCCTGTCCAGTCATCCGGTCGCTGCCGGCGGCCAGCGACCGATCGACCACGCCGCCCGGTGAATCACTGTTCCGTGTCGGGCAATGTGACGCCGTGTTGCCGCAGCAGTTGTCCCTGCCAGTCGAGGAGGTTGCGCTGCAGTTCGCCGATCGCCAAGTTCTGGTAGACGGACGGGAACCTCTGACCGGCACCGAACGAAGGTCCCTCGAACAGCGGCTCCTCCATGAAACGCTTCCGGAACGCATCCAGCTCCTGCTGCGTCGTCGGAGTCCGTGTCACGACCTTGACCACGTAGTACGTGCTCTTGTCGAAGTTCGCCGCGATTCCGACGTCTCCGGGCGACAATTCGTTGAAGACGGTCTCCATGAATTGCGGTCCGGCATTTTCCACGCCAGTGGGGCTCAGGATTTGCGGCTGCTGGAAAAAGAACGTGAAGGGGTCCGGGTCCAGGACACCCGGCACTCCCCTGTAGTGGAATTCCCCCGTATTGACGACCGTGAGGAACAGGCTGGACTCCGACGCCGTGATTCGCTGCTCGCCGAGCGTCTCGCTCATCGGCTTGCCCGCGTCACGCACCTGCTGCGCCAGTTCGCTCGCGCGGGCCTCCGCCTTTTTGCGGGCCTCGAGCTGCCGCCAGATCGTCACTGCCTGTTCGCGGATTCGCTCGTCGTTCATGTTCTCCGGAGCGTAGGGGGCTACTTCTCCGACTTTCCAGCAGGCAAACCAGCTCTTGGTCTCGTCGCTGCGGGCGATGATGGGACGGTACAGGTCGCGCTCGCCCGTGGTGAAGACCGCCCGCGCGATGACATCCTCGCGTCCCGGCGTAATCGTGGTCGCCATCCCGATCGGGTATTCCTCCGACTGCTCGGCAAGCTCCGCCGTCGACAGGTACGGGGTCTCGCCGTAGTGCAGGTGGTGGAGAGCGGCGTACTCCTGCGCCTGTTTCGCGGCCGCCGCGGCGGACATCGCTTCGGCGCCTTTCTCCGGCACCAGGACGGCGCGACCGATCTGGTCCTGCACATAGTCCGCCGCCGTCTGGACCTTGTCCCTGAGTTTTTCCGCGACTCGCTCTTCAACCAGAGTGGTCCGGATGATTTTCTTCAGTTGGTCGTCGAGCGGCGGCACCTGCGGCTGGGGAAGCGGCGGTTCTCCGGCGGCCGGTGCTGTCGCGGCGGCCGGGGACTCATCTCCGGCGGGTGCTGGTAGTCCGGCACTCCCCTCCGCCGGCGGAGTTGCCTGCGGCGTTGGCGTGCCGGCTGGTTGATCGGCGTCGGACTTCTCCGGTGCGTTCGGATCCGCGGGGGGAGGATCACTGCTGTCCCCGGCGGCTTCGGGCTCCTGCGAACAGCCGCCGTCCGGACTCGGCGTGGTCGCAGGCTCCCTGGGACGATCAGGCGTGCTGCCGTCTGACGCGGGAGGTTCGGGAGTCCCGGCCGGAGGCGGTGAGGTCTCGTTCGGCGGAGCGGACGCGGGCGATTCCGCCGGTTGATTGTTGTCGCCGTCCACCGGTTTCGCCGGGGTCGAGGGGGCCGCTTCCGGCCCGGGGAGCGACGGTCCCGGCAAGGCCGGTTCGGCGTTCAACACGTCCGGCGCCGAGGGGCTGGCAGCGCCGGTTCCGCTTTTGCGTCGGGCGGCTTCTTCCGCCTTGCGCACATAATGCTCTTCGTAATACGCCTTGATCTCCTCGTCCGTCACGGCAGCGATGCCGGCCTCCGCCTCGTCGAAGGGCGCTTCGAGATAGGCCAGCAGGGCGCGTCGGGGCTGATACAGCCCGGGCCGCCCTTCTTCCAACCGCCCCTCTTTCGTCTGGTTCGGATAATTCTCGCGGTATTGACTGAAGATGCCGTTCAATTCCGCCTCGGGGGGAGTCGCCGAGGAGTCGACGAAGTCCTTCACCGGCACGGCCGCCACTTCGGCGGACTGCCTGACATACAGTTGCCGGTAAAACTCCCAGTACTTTTCCGGCGGAAATCCCCAGGCGGGCGCGTACAGCATCTGCGCCGCAACCCGGGCCTGCAGTTGTTCCCGGAGGATGTCGTAGAGTTGATTCTCGCTGAGGTGCAGGTCCACGCGGATCTGGTTGAACTGCTCGGGGGTCATCCGATTCGACGTGATCCTCTGAATGTACTGAGTCACGCTCTCATCGTTGGCCTCCAGTCCCGCACGTGAGGCTTCCCGTCGCAGGATTTCTCCGAGCACAATATCGCGGGGACTGTTCGGGTTGCCGGTGAACCGGAACTGCACGTTGTTGAGCCGCTGTTGGAGCGTCGGGTCTTTGGGATCGGATGTCTCCCGGATCGCTTCCACCACGAATCTGTTCGCCAGATCGCGCCGCGTCTGGAGATCGCGCAACTCCTCGCGTGACAAGCTGCCAAAATCGCCCTGGACGGCGGCCGACGGCCGGACCATTGTGGTGAACAGGAACGACGCCGCCGCCCCCAGCACGAGTCCCCACCCTCCAAATTCCCGGGAGCGCCCGGAGGGCATGCCGGCAATCCAGGCGGCCATCCCGCACACGGCCATCGCACAGATGAAGACCAGGACCGGCGGGACATTCTCCGAAGGGTCATTGACGGCGCCGAGCAGCACAAAACCGATCATCGAGAGGCCGACGAGAATGACCATCATGATCTTCTCGTGTTTCCGGAAAATCGCAAACGGAGATTTCATCCCTGGGACCTTCTGTCTTTGCGGTGATGGTATCCGGGCGGCGCCGGCAGTCACGACGACCCGACCCCTGCGGTGCGCGGCCAGACGCACCGTGCCGCACGGCGCTCGGCCCGCCCGGTTCTCCCGAAGCCTTGACAGTCGGCGGAGCCATGATCTATGG
>CAZWGW010000065.1:0-9765 GCA_964633565.1 uncultured Planctomycetaceae bacterium | reverse complement strand
ATTGCCGCAACATCAAGCCGGTGTGGGTCAAAGGCATTGTAATTCCCGCCTCAACCCTGACAAGTTCAACCCCTTACGCTCCCAGGACTCAAGGACGCCCCGTGGCTGCTTCCCGGAAAAAGAAGGGGTTGGTGATCGTCGAGTCGCCCGCCAAGGCCCGGAAGATCAGCGATTTCCTCGGCAAGGACTACGAAGTCCGCGCCAGCATGGGGCACGTCCGCGACCTCCCCGCCAAGGCGGCCGAAGTCCCGGCCGAGGTCAAGAAGGAAAAGTGGAGCACGCTCGGCGTCAACGTCGACGCCGATTTTGAGCCTCTGTACATCGTCCCGTCTGAAAAAAAGAAGGTCGTCAAGGAACTCAAGGACGCCCTCAAGGACGCCCAGGAACTGATCCTCGCGACCGACGAAGACCGCGAGGGGGAGAGCATCGGCTGGCACCTGGCCCAACTGCTCAAGCCCAGGGTCCCCGTCAAACGCATGGTCTTCTCCGAGATCACGAAGAAAGCCATCCTCGACGCGCTCAGTCAGACCCGCGACGTCGACGAGAACCTCGTCCAGGCGCAGGAGACACGCCGCGTCCTCGACCGGCTCTACGGCTACACCCTCAGCCCGCTCCTCTGGAAAAAGGTGGCCCGCGGCCTCTCCGCGGGCAGGGTGCAGAGCGTCGCCGTCCGCGTCCTGGTGCAGCGCGAGTTGGAGCGGCTGGCATTTCGCAGCGGCGCCTACTGGGACATCACGGCCCAACTCGCGGCGCAAGCTGGTCAGCCATTTCAGGCCCAACTGACCACCGTCGGCGGCCGGAAAGTCGCTACCGGCAAGGACTTCGACGAGCACACTGGCCGCCTGCAGGAAGGGTCCGACGTTTTGCTCCTCTCGGAGCAGGACGCGCACGGCCTTCAGGACCGGCTCCGCTCAGCCGACTGGCAGGTCGCCGGTCTCGAATCACGCGAACAGATGCGCCGCCCCCCGGCGCCCTTCACGACCTCCACGCTCCAACAGGAGGCGAATCGCAAACTCGGCATGTCGGCCCGGCAGGCGATGCAGACTGCCCAGCGGCTGTACGAAGACGGCTACATCACCTACATGCGGACCGACAGCGTCACCCTTTCGCAGGAAGCGCTCGACGCCACGCGCGGCCGCATCCTCCGCGACTACGGTCCGACGTATCTCACCGCGGACCCGCGCCAGTACACCGGCAAGATCAAGAACGCGCAGGAGGCCCACGAGGCCATCCGCCCGGCCGGCGAAGAGATGCGGACCGCCGATGAACTGGGCCTCAGCGGCGCGGAGCACAAGCTGTACGACATGATCTGGAAGCGGACGATGGCGACGCAGATGCCCGAAGCCCGAATCCGCTTCGACACCGCCACGATCGCCGCCAGTGTCCCGGACTCTTCAAGCGTCCGGGACACTGCTGCCACGATCGCCGAATTCCGCGCCACCGGCCGCACGGTCGAATTTCCCGGTTATTTTCGCGTTTACGTCGAAGGGCTTGACGATCCGGACGCAGTCCGCGAGGAAGAAGAAGGCGCGCTCCCGCCGCTGGCGCAGGGAGACCGCGTGAACTGCGTCGACCTCGAACCGGTCGGCCACGAAACCAAACCCCCCGCCCGTTACACGGAAGCCACGCTCGTCCGCAAACTCGAAGCCGAAGGGGTGGGCCGCCCCAGCACCTACGCCAGCATCATCGGCACGATCCAGGACCGGGGCTACGTCCGCAAGGCGGGGAACCAGCTCATCCCCACATTCACCGCCCTTGCCGTCACACGGCTGCTCGAAAAGTACTTTCCCAACCTGGTCGACATGCAGTTCACCGCCCAGATGGAGCAGTCGCTGGACGACATCTCCAACGGCCAGGCGGACCGGCTCCCCTACCTCAAGCAGTTCTACTCCGGCCGCGAGGGACTTGCGGAGCAGGTGCAGGAGAAGGAGGAGCAGATCGACGCCCGCGCGGCCTGCACGCTCAACTTCGAGGGCTTGCAGCCGGCCGTGCGCGTCGGCAAGTTTGGTCCGTACCTGGAACTGCCGCAGGAGAACAACGGCCGCCCGCTCACGGCCTCGCTCCCGGAAGACGTCGCCCCGGCGGACCTCAACAGCGAGCTGGCCGAGCAACTTATCGCCCGACAGCAGCAGGGCTCCGAAGCGCTCGGCATGCATCCCGAGGAAGGGCTGCCGATCTACGTTCGCAGCGGCCGGTTCGGTCCCTTCATCCAGCTTGGCGACAAGACCGACGACGGGCCCAAACCCCGCTACAGTTCGATCCCCACGAACATCGACCCGACGCAGGTCGATCTCGACACGGCGATCAGGCTGCTCGAGCTTCCACGCACCATCGGCCTGCACCCCGAGGACCAGAAGGTCGTCAAGGCCGGCATCGGCCGGTTCGGTCCGTACGTGCTGCACGACAAAAAGTACGGCAACTTCGACCGCAAGGCGCACACGTTCACCACGTCCGACGGACGCACGGTCGACATCCTCACCGTCGACATGCCGGCCGCGCTGGAGATGCTCGCCCGCAGCAAGTCGCGCGGGGAGACGCCGCCTCTCAAGGTCCTCGGAGAGCACCCCGAAGACGGTCAGCCGGTCGCCATCTACGAAGGGCGCTACGGACCGTACGTGCGGCACGGCAAAAAGGGAAAGCAGCTCGCTTCGATCCCCAAGGACCGCGAGATCGACAGCGTGACGCTGCAGGAGGCGATCGGCTGGATCAACGAACGCGCCGCGCGCAAGGGGACCGGCCGTGGGGGCGCGAAATCTGCGGGCAAGTCGTCCGCCGCGCGGAAGACGCCGAAGAAGAAACCGCCCGCGGACAAGGAAGCCAGGCCGCCCAAAAAGGGCAAGAAGCCGAAGAAGAAAAAGGGCGAGTGACGCCGCGCAACCTACATCCGCGTGGCACCGGGAGTCGTTCTCAACTCCCCATTCTCTGTCCCACCCGATCGCCTGCTCGCGAAGATGATGAGGGCCGATCGCGATGCGGCGTGGGTCACGATCGGCAAGGCGATCAGAGACCAATAACCCATTCGCCGCCACTTGATCCGTCGCTTTGGTCATGCTGTCAGGGACGAACAGGCATAGCATTGCAGCCGCATTCTGACAGTGGCAGAATCAGCCCGTCCAGGCGTTTCGTGACCATTCAGCAATGAAGGGACCGGCGACATGCCGACGACCGTCAACGGAATTGGCACGCACTACTATGGGCGAAAGAACCTCTCCACGCGCCACGGGGTGTGCCAGGCGTGCAACCGCCAGTCCCGGCTGCAGTCGTACGACACGCGGCTGTGGTTCGTTGTGCTGTATATCCCGGTGATACCGCTCGGCCGGAAGCGGATCATGGACCAATGCTCGATCTGCCATCGGCACTGGGCGGCCGATCAGCAGCAGTGGATCATGGGGGGTCAGCTCAGCGTCTCCGGGGCGAAGGACCGCTACCGTGCCGCTCCGAGCGTCCCGGCGGCGCTGGAAGCGCACGGCATGATGCTGTCGTACCGGCTGCACGACGACGCGGCGACGTTTCGCGGCGAGGCGTTGGCCCAACATCCTGACAGTGCGGCGCTGCGGGCGGGACTGGCGTCGCATCTGGATGCGACGGGCGGCTACGTCGAGGCGACGCCGTTGTATGAGCAGGCGCTGGCCCTGGAGCCGCACCTGCCGGAGGCGCGGATCGGGCTGGCCTATCGCCGCATGACGGCCGGCGAACTGGATGAGGCGAAGCAACTGCTGGACTTTCTGATGGAGCCGGGGGCGGGCCAGGTCTATTCACTCGCGGCGCTCGACACACTGGCGGGGCTGTATCAGAAGCAGGGGCGGCACGAAGAGACGCTGACGATCTGCGAGCGACTGCTGGCGGAGTATCCGCAGATCGGGCAGCAGCACAGATTCCGCAAATTCGTGCAGACGTCGGAGAGAGCATCCGGGCGCGGGATGAGCCTGCTCCCCGACCAGTCCTTCTCTTTCCGTGACTTGTTCGACAAGAAGAGCGGACGGTACCCCGGCTGGGTCCGCGGCTGGGTGATTACGGGCGTGGCGACGATGCTGATCGTGGCGTGCCTGGCGGCGCACAATGAGTATCGTCGCCGGCATCGCGTCGTGCGGATCGACAATGCGTTTCCACAGGCGGCCGACGTCACGATCGACGGCGGCCTGCCGGTGCACGTGGCGTCGAACGGCACGGTGGAACTGGCGGAGGGACGGCACCATGTGACGATCAAGGGTCCGGTGACCGAAGAGTTCGACGTCGATCTCGAGTCTGGTTACTTCGCGCGCTGGACAAAGAGCCCGGTGTGGATCATCAACGCTGGGGGAGCGAACGCGTACGAGTTTCACACGGTGCACTACGCTGCCAATCCGCAGCCGACGCAGGTGGATCTGCTGGTCGGAGAGCGGTTCCTTTCGTTTCCGCACGTGGATGACGCATTTACGCCGCCGCCGGCACAATTGAAAGTCGAAGGGCGCAACCAGTCGCGGACCCGCCTTCACGTCACGCGGTCGATCGTCCCGGTTGGTGCGGCATTTCAGTATGCCCTGGGCATGGGGAGCGCCAAAGTACTGGATTACGGCGAGGCCAATCTGTTGATCGATCCAGACAACGCAGGGCTGCTGGGCGCCTACGTGGCCGCGTGCGCCACGGGCGTGAATAAAGGCCGCGCGCAGAAGTTTCTGCAGGCGGGACTGTCGCGACGGCCCGTGGAGGTGGAATGGCATCGCGCGTATCAGGAACTGGGACGCGGTGCGGAGCGGGAGCAGGCGCTGATCGCCGAGTACGATGAGTTCCTCGCCGGCGACCCGCAGAACGCGGCGCTGATCTATCTGCGGGGCCGCATCTCGACGGAGCGGCAGGAAGCGCTGGAGTTCTTCCGGCGGGCCGGGGAAGCTGATCCCACGTCCGGCTGGCCCTGGCGGGCCCTCGCCTACGACGCGGCGTCGTGCGGCAACTGGGAGGAATGCCTGTCGCTGCTCGGCAAGACCTCTGCGTCGGACAAGTCGGAACCGACCGTCGTGCGGCTCTGGCACGAGGCGCGGCTGGGGACCGGCGACCTCGTCGCACTCGAAACCGAGTACCGGCAGCAACTGGCGGCGCAGGACCCGGCCACAGGTGCGGTCACGCTGATGCGCCTGTGCGATGTGCTGGCCGCGGAGGGGAAGATCGAGGATGCGCGGCAGGCGCTGGCCGACTGGGGAAACCGCGCCGTCGTGCAGTATCCCCAGGACCAGAACCTGCGGTTCATGCGACTGCTGGTGCACTACGCATTGCGCGACTTCGACAAACTGGCGGAAGAGGCGGCGTCGCTGCCGCCGACGGCGACGCCGTACATCCGGCTGGAGGTCGCCCTCGCGACAGGACGCGTGGAAGAGATCCCGCCTGATGGCGGACTTGAGGGAGTGCCGCAGGAGGCCTGGACAATGCTCGAACTGGCGCTGGCGTATCAACTCGCGGGCGACGGAATGCGCTGTGCGGAGTGGACCGAAAAGGCGTGCACCAGACTGGAGACGGAGGACCCCGACGCGCGCCGGGCGGCAGCGCTCCTTCGGAGCACGAATGCCCCGACGCAGGGTGCGCTCGACGACGTGTCGACGGACGCCCGCAACAAGGCCCTGCTGGCGGCAGCGCTGGCCGTGAAGTTTCCCGCCCAGCGCGATGAACTGGCGGCATTGGCTCGAACGCTCAACGTGACCCGGCTGCCGCCGTATCATCTCGTGGCGCGGGCGGTGGATCAGCCGCAGCCGGATGCGCGATGACCAACGAACAGTTCGACGCGCTGGTGGAGCGGATTGAGGCCCGCTACGGAGCGCGGCCGCGGGCGCTGGCACTGCGAACGGCGGTGTGGCTGGTCGTCGGCTATGCGGGCTTTCTGTGCTGGCTGCTCGCGGTGGTTGTGATGAGCGGTCTGTTTCTGGCCGGAGCGGTGGCAGTCGATTCGTTCGCGGGGCTTTTGCTGTTGGCGCTGGGGGCGCTCCTGCTGACGGTCGGCAGCCTGCAGGTGTTCCTGTTCCTGTGGGTGACGACGCCGGCGCCACAGGGTCGCAAACTGACCGCGGTCGAGTTCCCCGAACTGTTTGAGTGTGTCCATCGCGTGCGGCGAGGGTGCGGTGCGGCGCGCGTCCACCAGGTCGTCGCCACGATCGACTTCAACGCCGGGGTGTCGGAAGCGCCGCGGCTGGGGGTCTTCGGCTGGTCGCGGCGCTCGCTGCTGCTGGGACTACCGCTTCTCGAAACGCTCTCCACAGCGCAGATCGAGTCGGTCCTGGCGCATGAGTTCGCGCACCTGTCGGCGCGGCACGGGCGGTTCACAACCTGGATCTACCGGCTGTGCCGCACGTGGGAGACCGTCTTTCAGGCGCTGCAGGCGCCTCCCAGGTCGGGCGCCGAACGCAAGCTGCGGCGCGTGCTGGGGTGGTTCGTCAACTGGTACTGGCCCCGCTTCAACGCATACGCCTTCGTCCTCTCGCGCGCAAACGAATACATGGCGGACCGCTGCGCGGCGGAATGGAACGGTGCGGAACTGGCCGCATCGGTGCAGTGGACGCTTGACTGCGTGGACGCTCGGCTGCGAGAGAAGTTCTGGCCCGACACGTGGCAGGGGGCGAACACGCAGCCGGAGCCGCCGGAGGACATCGTGGAGCGACTGCTCGCCCATCTCGCCGCCGCCCCCGAACCGGCCGACGCCGCGCGGTGGATGGAGCAGACCGCGCGGCGGCTGACCGACAACGCACACACGCACCCGAGTTTCACCGACCGGGTCGGCGCACTGGGGTGGGAGCCGGAGTCGTTCATACGGCAGGGCTTTCCCCGCCCGGCGCGCCCTTCGGCCGCGGAAGCGCTGTGCGGCGGTTCGCTCGCGACGCTCCGCCGCGACATCTCCGGCCAGTGGCGGAATGACGTCGGTGACACGTGGCGCGGCCGATACCGGCGCGCCGCTGCGCTGCAGCGCCAGTTGGCGACGATGGACGAGGCAACGGACGCCGATCAACAGAACGTCGAGCGATTGTGGGACCGCGCCCGCACACTGATTGACCTCGAAGGCCCCCGGGCCGCCGAACCGCTGCTGCGGCAGTTGCTCGCGCTGCGCCCGGCACACTCCGAAGCGAACTATGTGCTCGGACGCCATCTTTTGGAGCAAGGGGCGCAGGACGGCGAGCAGCACCTGCTGTCGATCCTGGAGAACGACGACGATCAATTGATTCCGCACGCCTGCCAGGTGCTGGCGGGGCACTTCCAGTCGCTGGGGCGCTCCGACCGGCTGCGGGAAGTCCGTGCGCGGCTCAGCCGGTTTGAAGAGGAATCAGCGGCCGCCCAGCGCGAGCGGAGCATGGTTTCGGCCTCCGACCGTTTCGCATTCCATGACCTGACGGACGCGGAACTGGGAAGCTTGCGCGACCTGCTCGAACGGCAGGACAAACTGCATACCGCATATCTCGTAAGGAAGGAACTGCGGCACTTTCCGCGGCAGCGGTTGTTTGTGCTGTGCGTGCGGACGAAGCCGAACTTTCTCGGGCACTCGAACGCGGACGCCGATGCGGCACTCGCCGCGCGACTGATCCCTGAGATCACACTGCCCGGCCGCGTGCTGGTGATTGCGCCGCAGGGGGGATTCCGGAGGCTGGGGAGGAAAGTCATGGCGTTTCCGGAGTCGCAGGTCTATGCCGCGCTACGTTGACGCCCCGCCCCACCGCGCCTATCTTCGCAGCATCCGACCTCAACCCCACGGGCCGCACCAGGGAGTCCCTCCATGTACCGTCCACTGCACACACTGCTCGTCGCCGCACTGGGAGTCTGTCTCATGGCCGTGATCACCGCCGCCGATGACAAGCCGGCCGAACTCAAGGTCGGCGACAAGGCCCCCGCCTTCTCGCTCAAGGACGACCAGGGGAACGACTGGAAGTCGGAAGACCACTACGGCAAAAAGATCGTTGTCGTGTACTTCTATCCGGCCGACATGACCCCCGGCTGCACCAAGCAGGCCTGCGGTTTCCGCGACGACCTGGGCAAGCTCAAGGACGCGGGGATCGAGGTCGTCGGCGTCAGCGGGGACAGCGTCAAGAACCATCAGTTGTTCAAGAAGGCGCACAATCTGACGTTCACGCTGCTGGCCGATCCGAAGGCAGAGGTCGCGGCAAAATTTGGAGTGCCGGCCACCGTCGGCGAAGCGCCGCCCGTCGAACGCGAAATTGATGGCAAGAAGGAGGTTCTGATTCGCACGGCGACCATTCAGCGATATTCGTTCGTCGTCGACAAAGAGGGTAAGATTGCAATGATTCGCAACCTCAAGGCCGAAGGAGCTGACCCGGCCAAGGATGCAGTGACGATCCTGGAGTTTGTGAAGAAGCTCAATGCGGGCGGCTGAAATCACGGATTGCCGGTGTCCACGACACGGTGGTAGAATTCACGTGGATGCAGGGCCCGCCATGGTGAAGCGAGATGACTGAATACGAAGTCAACCAGCGCGTTGCGGAGCGACTCTGCCGCGACATGCAGTTCGAAGGCCAACGGTTCCGCGAGGGGCAGTATGTGGCTCTCCTGGACGGAAAGGTCATCGCGGTCGCCGATACTCTGGACGACGCCCTGACAGCGGCACGCGCGATCGAACCCGATCCGAATCGCGGAATGATCGTCGATGTGTACCCTCTCGATCGAGTGGACATCATCCGCTGAGTGCCTTGATGGCGACGGTGTACTTCCCGAGTAATCCGGACGGCGAGGTCATTTACGTCGAATTCATCTCACCAGCGGCGGAGGCGCGGAGTCTCTGCCTGTTGGTGGATTCCGGTTTCACCGGTGTTAGCGACATCATTCTGAGTCAAGCGGATCGCGACCTGGTATGGGGAACGCTACGTCGAGTGGAAGCGTTCGGCGCCCTGCAGGGAGATCAGGAACGCGCCCACGTTGTCGGCCGCATTCCCGGACTCGTATTTGAGCAGCGCTTGACCGCGATTGTGACAGATCTCTCTCAATTGATTCTGCCGCACGGCGTCGAGGGTATGGCGGGGCTGACATTTCTCCGTCGTTTCTCCCGTTGGGGTGCCGAACGGACGACCGACGGCCGCTGGCAGTTCTTCCTTTCCGAAAGCGAACCCGACGCATGAACGATCCCCGTATCGACCGCCTGGCCGAGGTGCTCATCGGCCACAGTTGCAAGCTGCAGGCCGGCGACAAGGTGCTGATCGAGGCATTTGACCTCCCCGACTCTCGGCTTGTCTGTCGGATCGTCGACCTGGCCGCCGAGCGCGGGGCCGTGCCGCTCGTCACGTGGAAGAACAACTCCGTGCTGCGGTCGCTGTACCGCAGCGGCACGCGCGAAGGGCTCTCGCTCATCGGCCGCATCGAGCAGGGGCGGATGGAGCAGATGGACGCCTACATCGGCATCCGCGGCGCGGAAAACACCAGCGAAATGGCCGACGTCCCCGGGCCGCAGCTTGACCTGTACCAGGAGTGCTGGTGGAAGCCGGTGCATCTCGATGTCCGCGTCCCGCGGACGCGGTGGGTCGTCCTGCGCTACCCCACGGCGTCGATGGCGCAGGCCGCCCGCATGAGCACCGAGGCGTTTGAGGATTTCTATTTCGACGTCTGCACGGCGGACTACGCGCAGATGGCCAGAAATCAGGAACCACTCAAGCGTCGCATGGAACTGGCGGACCGGGTGCATATCAAGGGTCCAGGGACGGACCTCACGTTCTCGATCAAGGGGATTCCCGTGGTGCCATGCTCCGGCGACCGGAATATTCCGGACGGCGAGGTCTTCACCTGCCCGATCCGGGACAGCGCGAATGG
>CAZWGW010000064.1:13305-16408 GCA_964633565.1 uncultured Planctomycetaceae bacterium | reverse complement strand
CCGACATCCGATCCAATGCGTACGATACGGTCATGTCGAGCAACATCGTCGAGCAGATGAAGGTGGCATCCCCGGTCCAAAGTCCATCGCTCCAACAGGTGCGCCGATGTGGGTTGATCAACTGCTGAGAACCAACACAATCAGCGAAGAACAACTCCATGATACGGATGCACTCGCTCGCAGCAAGGGCATCCCCCTCGATGAAGCCCTCATTGAATAGGGATACGCCGCCTGGGACGAGATTGCGCCCTTGAGGGCTGCAGGCAATGGCGTCCCATATTACGCTGACGCTGCACCTCGTACGAAAGCGACAACGCCGAATTGTTGTCCACTGTGCGCCAGTGCAATTGACCAGAGCCGGATCAAGGTCATTGGCCATTGGGATGGCGAACCGGGCATTTTCGGTCCGGTGCTGGAGTGCCGTTGCCCGAGATGTTTCGCCCGGCTGACGACTGCTGGATCTCAGAACTGGGACTTTTCGGCCGAGTATTGGGAGTTTGAGCCAACGCGGCGCTAGTTGACTGGACGCACGACCGCCTCCGCCTGCGATTGTCGATTCCAGTCTTATGCCCCACGCTGACGATCAGTAGAATGCCGGCATGGAATTGACCGCAGGGAATCGTATTGAGCGACACCCGCAACGGTGCGGCGGGCAGCCGTGCGTCGCCGGGACGCGAATTCGCGTGTGGGACGTTCACATCTGGCATGACGTGCGCGGCTGGTCCGAGACGGAGATCGTGGCCAGGTTTCCGCAGTTGACGCTCACCGATGTCCAGGCCGCACTGGCCTATTTTCGCGACCATTGCGCCGAGGTCGAGGAGCAGGCACTCGCAGCAAACGAATTTGAGGACCAACTGCGGTCCCACGGACTGTCTGCCGGTTTTGATTCGCCTGAACTGGAGAGGCTTCGCTTCTCGGTGCGCCGGCAGCGTCTGTGCGATGAGGGAAAAGACGAAGAACTGCGACTGCTGACGCCCCAGGAGGCGCTGGCGATGATGTGGCCGCTGGCCGTCCAAGCCTGGGCCTGGATGGGAGTGTCCGTTGCTGAATCCCGACTTCCGCGACATGTTGTCCGCGTTGAGCGGCACCGGGGCTGACTTTCTGGTGGTCGGGGCCTATGCTCTGGCGGCGCACGGCATGCCGCGCGCCACGGCCGACATCGATCTCTGGGTGCGTCCGAACCGCGAAAACGCAGAGCGTGTCATGAACGCGCTGCGGCAGTTTGGCGCTCCCCTGTTTGATTTGACCGTCGACGATTTGTCAGAGCCGGGCACTGTGTTTCAGATCGGCGTTGCGCCGCGCCGCATCGACATTCTGACTCGCATCTCGGGTGTGGATTTCGACGAGGCCTGGGAAGACCGGAGAATCATCGACTTCGCAGGGGTTGTCATCCCGACGCTCAGTCGGCGACATCTGCTGCAGAACAAACAGGCGACGGGCAGACCGAAAGACGCGGCTGACATCGACTGGCTCGAAGAGAACGCACTTCAAGACGAGCAGTAAACACGTAATCCAGCAAGGAAAACTGACGACTTATGGCTGACAAAGACCGCACGGCCCAGATGGAAAAAATCGTCGCACTCTGCAAGCGGCGCGGGTTCATCTTCCAGTCCTCCGAAATCTACGGCGGACTCAACGGCTTCTGGGATTACGGCCCCCTCGGGGTCGAACTGAAGCGCAACGTCCGCGAGGCGTGGTGGCGCGACATGGTCACCAGCAACGACCCGTGGACGGTGGCGGCCGGCGCACCGTCGGCGTTCCAGATGTCCGGCGTCGAAACGTCGATCATCATGCACCCGCAGGTCTGGAAGTGCAGCGGGCATTACGACATGTTCCACGACATGATGGTCGACTGCCGCGAGTGCAAGGGCCGCTTCCGGGCCGACCATGTCTCCGCGATCCCCTGCCCGATCAAGCCGAGCAAAATGGTCGGCCAGCACGACAAGTGCAGCCTCACGGAGCCGCGCGAGTTCAATTTGATGTTCAAGACGATCCTCGGCGCGCTGGGGACCGAGGCGGACCAGGCCTTCCTGCGTCCCGAGACGGCGCAGGGGATGTTCGTCAACTTCAAGAACGTCTGCGACTCGACACGCGTCAAGGTCCCCTTCGGCATCGCGCAGATCGGCAAGAGCTTCCGCAACGAAATCACGCCGCGGAACTTCACGTTCCGCTCGCGCGAATTCGAGCAGATGGAGATGGAGTTCTTCTGCCATCCCGCCCAGTCCCGCGTGTGGTACGAGTACTGGCGCGACCGGCGACACCGCTGGTACACGAACCACGGCATCCAGAGCGGCAATCTCAGGCTCCGCGATCACGCGCCCGACGAACTCTCGCACTACTCGGTCGGCACGGCCGACGTCGAGTACGCGTTCCCGTTCCTTGATCCCGGCGACTACGGCGAACTGGAGGGGATCGCCCACCGCGGCGATTTCGACCTTCGCTCGCATGCGGAAGGCAAACTGGTCAAGGACGAGGCCGGCTGCCTCGTCGTCGAGAAGGACGCCTCCGGCCAGCCGAAGTACCGCGGCTCCGGCAAGGACCTGACGTACTTCGACGACCAGACGCGGGAGAAGTTCGTTCCGCACGTCATCGAGCCGGCCGCCGGCGCGGACCGGGCGACGCTGGCCTTCCTGTGCGAGGCCTACGCCGAGGACCAGGCCCCCGACGACAAGGGGCAGCTGCAGACCCGCGTCGTGATGCGGCTGCACCCGCGCCTCGCGCCGGTGAAGGCGGCCGTCTTCCCGCTCATCAAGAAGGAGGGCCAGCCCGAGAAGGCGCTGGCCCTCTACCATGAACTGAAAGAGGCCGGAATCGCGGCCGCGTACGACGAGCAGGCGGCCATCGGCAAACGCTACCGCCGACAGGACGAGGCCGGCACGCCGTGGTGCCTGACGGTCGACCAGCAGACGATGCAGGACGACACGGTGACCCTCCGCGACCGCGATTCGCTGGAGCAGGTGCGGATCAAGACGAGCGAGGTCGCAGGAGAGATCCAGCGGCGGCTGCGCGGATAGTGTGGACGTTCCATTCCGCTTTGGACGTAGCCGAATTCGCCAAGAATTCGGGCGGAGGCGTGTACGCAGCATTCACATTGACACCCGAA
>CAZWGW010000064.1:0-13295 GCA_964633565.1 uncultured Planctomycetaceae bacterium | reverse complement strand
TACGACGTACTACTCCAGCATCAACTGCAGCACCTCCACGTCCAACCAGCGGCCGAACTTCCGACCGACCTCCTTGAGCGTCCCCACGTGCGCAAAGCCGGCGCTGTCGTTCAGGTGCCGGCTCGCCTCGCTCCCTTCGGCCACGCGCGCAATCAGCGTGTGGTATCCGAGCCGGCGGGACTCGCCGATGATCGCCTCTTTGAGGCGTCGCCCGATCCCGCGCCCGCGGTGTTCAGCGGCGACGTAGAACGACGTCTCCGCCGTGCCGTCGTACGCGGGCCGGTCCGACCACTTGCTGAGACAGGCCCAGCCGACGACGTCGTCTCCGATCGCGGCCACCAGCACCGGGTGCCGCTCATCGTGGGCACTGAGCCAGGCGTTGCGCTCCTCAATGGATTTGGGTTCGGTGTCGAACGTCGCGGTCGTGGTGAGGACGGCGTCGTTGTAGATGGCGGTGATGGCGGGGACGTCGCTCAGGACGGCGAGGCGAATGAGTACGGCGGTGGCATCTGTCATGAGGGGAGCACACTCGTCGCCGCGAGACATCGATCAAGACATCACGCAAGCACTTCCCGGATCACGTTCCCGTACTCCTTCTCCAGCCTCACCCTCCCCGGCACGAACAGCCGCCGTGCATCCAGGCCCAACTGGGAGAGCAGCGTGGCGTGAATGTCGCTCACGTAGTGCCGGTGTTCCACGGCATGAAACCCAAGCTCATCCGTCGCGCCGTGGGCGACCCCCCCCTTGATGCCGCCCCCGGCCATCCAGACCGTAAAACCGTACGGGTGATGGTCGCGCCCGTTGGCGTTCTGGTTGCCCGGCGTGCGGCCGAATTCGGTCGCCCACACGACGATCGTCTCCTCCAGCAGGCCCCGCTGCCGGAGATCGGTCAGGAGCGCGGCAATCGGCTGGTCGGTCTGCTTGCAGAGGCCCGAGTGGCCGGTCTGCAGGTTGGAGTGCGCGTCCCAACTCCCCGCGCCACCGTTGGAGCCGTGGTACACCTGCACGAAACGCACGCCCCGCTCGACCAGCCGCCGGGCGGCCAGCATCTGCCGGCCGAACTCTTTCGTCTCGTTCTGGTTGAGGCCGTACATCTCGTGCGTGGCGGCCGTCTCGTCGTCGAAGCGGACCGCCTCCGGGACGGCTGTCTGCATCCGGAAGGCCAGCTCGTACGATTTGATCCGCGCGCGAATCGCCTCGTCGTCCGGGTATTGCTCGGCCGTCAGGCGGTTGAGCTTGCCCAACAGGTCGAACTGCGCCGCCTGTTCCTCGCGATACGTCCCCGCGGGCGGCTTCGCGTACGGGAGCGGGTCGTTCGGGTCGACGTTGAGCGGCACGCCGTCGTAGCGCGGGCCGAGGTAGCTCGCGCGGTGCGCCTCCTTGCCGCCGCAACAGTCGGCGAGCGGCGTCCCCATCACGACGAACTGCGGCAGGTTTTCGTTGAGCGACCCGAGGCCGTATGTGGCCCATGCGCCGATCGTGGGATGGAACCCGTCCAGCCGGTGCCGCGCGCTGTGGAACTGAAGCTGCGCGCCGTGGTTGCTGTCTTCGGTCCACATGGAGCGGATGAGGCACAACTCGTCGGCATGTGTTGCCACATGCGGGAACCAGTCGGAGATTTCGAGGCCGCTCTCGCCGCGCTTCTGGAAGCCGACCTGCAGGGGATAAATCTCCGTGCGGATCAGGCCGTTGGCGTCGGGGAGGACGACGCGTTCGTTCGCGAGGTACGGCGACTCCAGGACGGCCTTGTACGGCGTCTCGGCGATCGTCTTGCCGGCGTATTCGGTGAGGGCCGGCTTGGGGTCGAACGTCTCCATGTGCGACGCGCCGCCGATCATGAACAGCCAGATGACCTTCTTGGCGCGCGGCGTGTGATGCGGCTGGCCGTCGGGCGGCGACCAGGCATCCCCCGCCAGGCCGTCGCGGTGGAGCATTGACGCGAGCGCGACGGAGCCGAAGCCGAGGCCCAGATCGGAGAGGAAGGCGCGGCGGGTGGGGTCGGTCATCTCAGCAGTCCGAGCGACATGTGTGTTCTGCGTCATTTGTGATTGTGCGGTGCCCAACGATTCATGAATGCTGCTGCAGACACAAGTCAGAGTATCATCAGTCGCCGTTTGGGCCAGGGGATTTCGTGTCCCTGCGTCCGTTCCGCCTGAAGCCATTGACGCATGACGGAGAGCAGATTTTCAAGCGCCTCCTGGTAACTTGTGCCCTCTGCACAACAGGCCGGCAATTGCGGCGCTTCAGCGACGAACACACGACGTTCATATTTCCAGTAGATCACGACGCCGTGCCTGGGTTCCATCAGGTCGCCAAGCCCTTCCAATTCGTCGTCTTCCGGCGGCCTGTCGGAGTCGCGAAATTCACGCCCGAATCGCGCGAGTTCCTCCCAGTCCTCGTGTCGAACGCTCGAATCACCGACTCGTTCCCACCACGTTCCCGCAGACTCATTCGATTCGAGGCGGCGCTGGAGCATATCGACGCGCCCCTCAAGGGCTGCAACTCGCTCCTCGATCGTTGTAGTACGTGCCATGGCGTCCATCCCACTATTTGAGCAAACGGTTGAATTCCTCAACGGACAAACCCGCTTGGCGGATGATTGCCCGAAGCGTTCCGCGCCGCACTGGGTTTGCCCGCGGAACCGTAATGCCGGTTGGCGGATTCTCACGAAACAAAAACGTGTGGCTTCCCTTACCACGCTGAGGGATCTCGCGGAATCCAGCACGTTTCAGGGCTTTGATTACGTCGCGGGAGTTTTGGCGGTGAGTTTCGAGTGCATCGGCGTCTACCCCACGTCCTTTCCGCGGTCCTTCCGGCGAAGTCGATACGCCTTGTCGACCACTTCAACGAATGGAGATAGATCGAAACTGTTCCTTTCGTTTCTGTGCCCCACACGATTCTTATCGGGGTCACGTCCGCGGTGCTGGGCAATCCGCAGAAGTCCCCAGTTGCGAAGTTCGTAAGCCCATTTCCGCACAGAGTCTTTGTTTACACCCAAATCCTCCGCGAGTTCCTCCCAGTACACCCGGATCGTTTTCTTCTTGAATTTCCGGCTTGCCAGCGAGAGCAACAGAAGGACGTGCCGCGGTTTGAGCTTGTACTGTGTCTGGTACCGAGGTAGGCGCAGGAGCGCTCGCGGAACCTTGATGTAGTCCTCCGCCTCGACGATCTCACCCCAGATTATCGTTACCTCCTTTGTTGATTGCGATCCATTGGATTCGCTGGGTTTTGACGACTTGGGAGGAAGTCTCAGTTTCTTTGGCATTTCGTGCATGGCCGAAATCGCCCAAGGCGGGTGGTAAAATTCGCCCAGCGACGATGGTGAAAAAAAACTCTAGAACGATGCCTCAAAGCGTGCACACGTGCACATCAAACGTCTCCTCCGGAATTGCCATCCCGACTTTCGTTGCACCCTTGATCCACGTTTCAATTGCTTCGCGGGCGTTTGACAGCACCTCGGCTCGAGTCTCGCCCTGGGTAATGCACCCCGGCAGGCTCGGCACCTCCGCAACCCACCCACCGTCTTCGCGATCCGGGTAGATCACGACCTGGCGCATCAGGACGGTTGCCGTTTTTCGCTTCGCCATCGGCCTGCCTCGTTTGTGACACTCGCGTTATCGAACTCCGGCGGGGCCATCTTCCGGACTCGCCCGTGTCGGCGCATCCCGCCAGCCGGATTCTCCACCCATACACAATAAACAGCCCCAGCAGATAAAGGTAGATCAACGCAAACGCCCCCTCCTCTCCTACGAAGTACACATTCCCGCGATACGTCCCCACGTCCGCGATCGTCTCCGCCAGCATCAGCAGCGACCACGCGATCCCCAGAGCACTCGCCGTCCCAGGCCGACGTCGAATCAGCAGCAACAGCGCGACCATCGCGCCGATCTCCGCCGCAAAGAGCGGCCAGGCCGGCTCAACTCGCTGCCCGAACACACGGTCGTCCAGCAGCACCCCCGGCAGGCGCGCCGCGAACCCGCTCCGCTCGACGGCGAGCAGCACGCCGGAACAGACCGCCAGTCCCGCGCAGATCGCGACGATCTTATCCGCCGTGTTCCGCGTGAGCAGTCCGGAATACATAGATCGCATGCATCAGCCCCACGAGTTGGCCGATCGGAAACGCCACGGGGTGCAACACCAGCGCCTGGACGAACGAAATCCGCCCTGCCGGCCGCACGTCCCTCCAGAACAGCAGCAGCAATCGGCTCACTCCCCACGCCAGCGCAAACGTTGCCGCCACCGCCAGGCTCACCTCGGGCGTTAGCTCCGGTCGGACGAGGGAGACCAGCTCCGCCAGCGACGGCATCACAATGAGCCCATGGGTCAACCCGGCTGCCATGAGCACGCTGAAGGCGCAGGCGACCAGGAACAGGGCCGAGACGACGACCTGCACCAGCACTGCCGCAATGACCCGCGCCCCGCGGCGTTCACTCCGGAACGCGGCGACGATCAGCGCCAGGTGCAGCACAGCCGTGAGCTGACAGCCGACCGCGATGTAATTGCTGACGGCACCCCAGAACGGCTCGTCGACGCCGGTCCGGTAGAACGGGTGCGTTGTGATGTGGGCCAGGATCGGGTGAGCGAAGCTGGCACCGCACGAGATCGCGAACATGGTCCAGGTCCGATTGCTTTCATCGCACGGTCACGAAGTCATTGTGGTTCATCAGCACGTGCACCAGGTTCTCCCGCGCGCGCTGTGCGGGGTCCTGCGACGGCGGCACGTCGGCGGCCGCCGCCCCTTCAAAACCGGTGAGTGATTTCGCGTCCGCCAGTTGTTCGCGCTGTTGCGCCAGGAACTCCCGGCACGCTGCAAGTTCCACCTCCGACGGCGGCCGGCAGAGCACCTGCGCGAACGCCGCCGTCACAAACGCTCCGTCGCCATCGGCCGCGTCCTTCAACGTCTCCCCCAGCATCCGCGCCAGTTTGCGCGACTGGCCGAGCGACAGCGTGCTGTTGGCCAGCGCCAGCGCCTGCTGCGGGACGATGCTCTCCGTCCGCCGGTAGCACTCGTTCGGGCTGGCCTCGTCGAACAGCACCAGGAACCGCATCTGCTTCTCGTAGGCGTGCCGGAAATACACGCTCCGCCGCGGAACCTTCTCCCCCTCGACGAAATCAATGTCCGGCCCGCCGCGCGTCAGGTCGATCGACCCGCCCACGGACAGCACGCTGTCCCGCACCACCTCGGCATCCAGCCGCCGGACGTTCGCGCGCCAATAGTACACGTTGTCCTTATCGAGTTGAGAGTCGAGCGTTGAGAGTCGAGAGTCGCCAACCCTTGTCCCGCCACGCTGCTCCCCGGCGCTCGATTCTTGACCCTCGACCCTCGACCCTCCCCTCTCCACTCTCGACTCTCCACTCTCCGCCCTGTACGTCCGCGATGTCACGATCAACCGATGCAGGTGCTTCATGCTCCAGCCGGACTCCATCAGTTCCACGGCCAGCCAGTCCAGCAGGTTCTGGTGCACGGGCGCCGGCGAGCGGAGGCCGAAGTCGAACGTCTCTGTCACAAGCGGCGTGCCGAAGTGCCGCAGCCAGATCTGATTGACGGCCACACGCGCCGCCAGCGGGTTGTCGCGGGCGACGATCCACCGCGCCAGCGCGAGCCGGCGGCCGGTGCTCGACTGCGGATACTGCGTGCCGAACGGCGTGTACTCGCCGTCGGTCTTGTCGAGCGCCGCCTGCGCTTCGCTCTGTTTCTTGCGCGCCTCTTCCAGTTCCGTCTCGGCCCTGGTCAGTGCTTCGTTGGACTTCGCGTCCTCCGGCCTGGCCGCACGCTGCGCCGCCGCGACTTTCTGCTCGGTTTCCAGCACGGCGATCCCGGTTTTCAGCGCGGCATGCCGTCGTTCGGCGGAGGCCGCGGCCCGCGACAACTCGTCGATCATCCCCGCCTCGGATTGCGAGACTTTCGCGCGGTCGGCGGCGACCCGCGCCGTCATCGACGCCAGCGCCGCTTCCGCCGCGGCGGCCTTCTTTTCGGCCAGCGTGACGTTGCCTTCCGCTGCCGCCACGGCAACGCGGGCCTCCTCCGGCGTCGCGGGGGGCGATTCGCCGACCTGTTCCGCAAGCGGCACCCCCTCCGGCAGCACGGCAACCTCCGCCTCCAGGAACTCCGCGCGGGTATCGAACGCCCACAGCGAAAACTTCCCCGGCCGGCGCTCGTGCGGCAGCCGGTACGCGAGCACGAGCCTGCCGTCCACCGACACGTTCAGCAGCCGGTCACGCGCGGCGACTTCCAGCAGGTACTCCCGGTTCAACTCGATCGGCAGCGCCTTCATCCCGGCCTGCGGATACGCCGTCTCGGCGCGCTGATGCACGATCTGCACTTTCGGTCCCGGCGGATGCGCGCTGAGATAGACGCCGTCGGAGTTGCCGTCGTCGCCGCCGTCGAAGCTCAGCCCGACCGAGTGATAGGTCGTACCGCCGAGGATGCGGAACCGGAACCGCAATACAACGTCGCGCGGCAGCGGTCCTTTCGCGACGAGTTCGCTGCGCGCCAGAGCGACTTTGTCCTGCCGCAGGCGACTGTCGACATAGCTCCACTCCCCCTCCCCCATCGTCCACAGATCGGGCTGTGCCTGCGCGAAGTCGTCGTGCAGCAGCGGCTCGACCGCCGGCGTCGAAGTCGACGGCGTCTCGCCCGTCGGTTGCGCCGTCAGTTTCGCCAGCCGCTGCGCTGCGGCATCGCGATCCGCACGGGCCTTGTCGAGCGCCTCCCGCGCCTTGTCGATCTCGCCCCGTGCCGCCGCCAGCGATTCCTCCACCACATGCGGCCGCAGATCGGGATTCCATGCGTCCGTCGGCAGCGGCACCTCCTGCGGCGACAGTTCGCGATCGAAGACCGCCGGCACGGCCGCAGTCACGGGGTGCTCCTTGTCCGGCTGTTTTTCGTTCCCGCGCAGGTAGACGAACGTCTGAGCGGCCGGCTCGGCGTCGTAGGCCCGCGTCAGGCCGTCCTGTTCGACGTTGGGGACGCCCGGCAATCTGTCGATCCGGACCTTGTACGGCTCGAAGATTGCGCGGGCCTGATAGTACGCCTGCTGCTCGATGGGATCGTACTTGTGATCGTGGCACTTCGCGCAGTTCAGCGTGATTCCCAGGAACGCCTTGAACGTATGCTCGACCGTATTGTCGAGCCACAGGTCGCGGTTCAGTTTGTAATGCTGCCGGGCCAGGAAACCGGTCGCCCGCAATACGGCGGGGTCCGCGGGCGCGAGTTCATCGCCGGCGAGCATCTCCTGCACCATCCGGTCGTACGGCTTGTCAGCGTTGAGCGATTCGACGATCCAGTCCCGCCACCGCCAGAGGTGTCGCTGGCTGCCGCGAAGTTCGTTCCCGTAGCCGTCCCAGTCGCTGTACCGCCAGACATCCATCCAGTGGCGGCCCCAGCGCTCGCCGTATTGCGGGCTGTCGAGCAGACGGTCGACGACCTGTTCATACGCCGTCGGCGACGGGTCCGCCAGAAACGCATGCTGCTCTTCGCGCGTCGGCGGGAGGCCGATCAGATCGAGATAGACCCGCCGCAGGAGCGTCAACCTGTCTGCCTCCGGGAGCGGCGTCAGCCCCTGCGCGCGGTGCTTCGTGGCGATGAAGGCATCGACAGGATTCGCCGACCAGTGAGGATCATCGACCTGGGGGACGGCCGGCTGTTGCGGCGGCAGATAGGCCCAGTGCTGGCGGGGATCTTCCAGGATCGTTTCGTTCGCCGGGAACGGAGCACCGGCGTCAATCCACTCGGAGAGCAGCGCGATCTGTTCGGACGTGAGCGGCTCCCCTTCCCCATCGGGGGGCATCCGGTCGGCCGGATCGGACGCGGAGACTTTCGCCATCAGCCGGCTCTCGGCCCCCTTCTCCAGCACGATGACCGGGCCGTCGTCGCTCCCCTTGTGAACCAGCGACCCGGCGTCCAGCCGCAGTCCGGCCTCCTGCTTCAGCGGACCGTGGCAGGCCTGGCACTTCTTCGCCAGCAGCGGCTTGATGTCCCGCGCATAGTCGACGTCCGCCGCCAACGCACGGTTCGACGCGAGAATGGACAGCAGCAGAACCAGTCTGGGCAAAGTCAAAACTCCAGCAACCGCCCGAGAACCTGCGAATCGCGCTCCCCGGACGACAGCAGTATCGTTGATCCGTATCATATCAGCGGCCGTTGAACCATTTCCATCGGCTTCAAGGCGAGGCGGTGCGAAACGCTGCACTGTGACGCTCCCGTCTGTCATTCCGTGCGAGACGACAAATGCCCAGCGGCGGCGGCGTGCTGAAGCAGATCCTCGACCGGATGCTGGCGCCGATTGTGCGCCCCGCGACTCGGTACACCGTGCGGTTTTTCGCGGTTCCGACGCTCCGTGCGCTCCGAAAACGGGTCCCCGGCATTGACGCACTCGACGACGAACTCGAGAAGGACGTGGAGGAGTGGTTCCGCGGCTCGCTGTTGCTGTTCGTCGCAACGCGCAACTTCGAACAATGGGTCGCCAACCTGCTGACAATCACGTTCGACCACACGATTTCGGAACGGAACTGGTTCATCACGGCCTGTCGGCTGCTGCTCGCCGTTGCCGTGATTGAAGCGATGCCGGACCAGGAGCTGTTCCAGATCATTCATGGCAGCCCGCCGCGCTTCAAACGCGACCGCTCGCGGACGCTGTGGCAGGACCTTCGAGCGCAGGGCTGGCCGATCCTGAGAGGGATCGGCGCCCAGCACCTCAGCCGCTCCTCGGCGGTGTTCGCGATTATCGCCGTCATCCTCGGCTCAACGGTCGGCTGGGTGTGCTACGGCCTCGCCGTCGTCCAGTACCTGATCATTGGCCTGGTCACGTCGCGCGACAAGGCGCTCGACGTGCTCGCGGAGTTTGACCGCCAGGTGGCCCGCAAGCGGGAAGAACTGATCGAGGAATTCCAGATCGATCAAAGCAAGACTGATGCGCCGCTCGACCCGGTCCCGGAGTCCGCGTCGCAGGAGCATCCGGCCAAGGCAGAAAGATGACGGGTGAAAGAGGGACACTGCGGCAGCTCGCCGACCATCGGACGAACCAGTTTTTACCCCCCATCTTCGCCACTGGGAAAAGGCATGCATTGCATCGCACCCCCGCTCCGCCCGGTTTAGAATTGGCCGAACGTACTCGAACGATTTACTCCAGGGTAAACCAGGATGATCCTGCACACGGACGTCGCACCCCGCATCCGGCAACTCTCCCCGGCCGTCGTCAACAAGATCGCCGCCGGTGAAGTCATCGAACGCCCCGCCAGCGTCGTCAAGGAGCTGCTCGAGAACAGCGTCGACGCCCTGTCGACCCGGATCGAGGTTGACGTGGTCCAGGGGGGGGCCGAGCTGATCCGCGTCGTCGACGACGGAGAGGGGATCCATCCGGACGACATCGAACTCGCTGTCACGAGCCACGCCACCAGCAAGATCGAGGACGCCGACGACCTGTTCCACGTCCACACGCTCGGGTTCCGCGGCGAGGCGCTGGCGTCGATCGCCGAGGTGTCGCGGTTCCGCATCCGCAGCCGGCAGCACGACCAGCCGCGCGGGATCGAAATGGAAGTGGAGGGGGGGATCGTCAAGGAACCGCGCCCCTGTGGCTGTCCGGCCGGAACGCTGATCGAGGTCCGCCAGCTCTTTCTCAACACGCCCGTCCGCCGCAAGTTCCTCAAGACGGCGGCCACCGAGTTCGCGCACCTCGCCGAACACTTCACGCGCATCGCCCTGGCCCATCCCCGGCTGCACCTCGTGCTGCGGCACAATGACAAGCCGGTCTATGAACTCCCGGCCACCGACCGGCTGATCGATCGGCTGGAACTCTTCTTTGGCGGCGAACTGGCCCGCGCGCTGATCCCGGTTGAGTCGGAGCACGAGGGGGTGCGCCTGTGGGGCTACGTCGCCCACCCCAGCCAGAGCAAGTCGACCCGCAAGGGGCAGTACCTGTTCCTCAACGGCCGCTGGATCCAGGACCGTTCCCTGCAGCACGCCCTCGCCGAGGCGTACCGCGGCCTGCTGATGGTCGGCCGCTATCCGGTGGCGTTCCTGTTCCTCGACATGCCCGCCGACCTGGTCGACGTCAACGTCCACCCCACGAAGAGCGAAGTCCGGTTCCTCGACGGCCAGCGGCTCTACCGGCAGCTCCTGTCGACGCTGCGGACCCGGTTCCTGGGTATGAACCTCGACTCCGTGTTCGACGTGGCCCGCGCGGCACCGGAGGCGAAAGCGCCGGTCGACCCCGAGCAGCAGCTTCGGGTGCAGCAGGAACTGGTCTCGTGGGCCAAAGAGCAACTCGCAAACTTTCAGCCAACGGAGGACCTCTCGGACCTCGAAGCGGTCGTTGACGAGTACAACCGCCAGGAGACGGCGCACCGTGAGGCGCAGACCTCCCGGCTGGTCGAAGCAGACGATCTTTACACGGCAGTCCGGGAACCTGGATCCGTCGGCATGCCGGTCCCGCCCCAGCCGGGGATCGTGCACGCGGGCACAACGGCGGCCGCCGTCCGCCCTGCGTCGGCCGCCGCCGAAGTGCGGGCGATGCAGGTCCACGACTGCTATCTCGTCGTCGAGACGGGCGACGGGCTGACCGTGATCGACCAGCACGCCCTGCACGAACGGATCCTGTACGAGCACCTCCGGCAACGGATGCTCTCCGGCCAGGTGGAAGTCCAGCGGCTGTTGATGCCCGTCACGATCGAACTGAGCGCCCGCGAAGCGGGACAAGTCCTTGACCAGGCGGGGTTGCTGGCCGAACTCGGACTGCATGTCGAACCGTTCGGCGGCCAGACCGTCGCGCTGACGGCGTATCCGACCCTGCTGGGGAGGACCGATCCGGCCCAGTTGCTGCGGTCGATCGTTGAGCAACTGGAATCGACCGGGCAGAACGTCACCCGGCGGGACCTGCTCGACAGCCTGTTGCACACGATGGCCTGCAAAGCCGCGATCAAGGCGGGTCAACGGCTGGCGGCGGAGGAGATCGAAGACCTGCTGGCCCAGCGGCACCTAGTCGACGACCACCATCATTGCCCGCACGGACGCCCGACCGCGCTCACGCTCAGCCGGGCCGAGCTGGATCGGCAATTTGGACGGCTGGGCTGAATCGCAGAGCGTATGATTCTGTGGACATCCGAGGGGGCCGTTGTGAGCGGTTCCGCACGCGGCTAAGCTGTGCACTCGCGGAGGCACCCGACCCGGCGGCAAGGTACGACTGACCGGCACGATTCCCGCTGTTCGCCATGATCTGTGTCACGCTGGGACGAACCCGGCACAAGATGATGATCGCCGAGCACCAGTCGCTCGCCGCGAAGGGCGCGCCGCTGGTGGAGTTGCGACTGGACTGGCTGCGGAACATGCCGGACCTCAACCGGCTGATCAAGGACCGCCCCACCCCCGTCGTGGTCACCTGCCGCCGCCCGGCCGACGGCGGCCGCTGGCGCGGCGCCGAGGACCAGCGGCAGATGCTGCTCCGCCAGTCGATCGTCGCCGGCGTCGAATACGTCGACCTGGAAGCGGACACGGCCGGGCAGATCCGCCGCTATGGCAAGACGCTGCGGATCATCAGCCACCACGACTTCCGCGAGACCCCCGAGAACCTGGAAGAGATCCACGCGCAGCTCTGCAAGCTCGATCCGGACATCGTCAAGATCGTGACGATGGCCAACTCTCCGCGCGACAACATCCCGCTGCTCAAGCTCGTGGCGGAGTCGGACGTCCCGACGATCGGCTTCTGCATGGGCGACCTGGGCCTCACCAGTCGGGTGCTGTGCGGCAAGTACGGCTCTCCCTTCACCTATGCCACGTTCAACAAGGACCGGGAAATGGCGCCCGGACAGCTCTCATTCGAGCAGATGCGCGACCTGTACCATTTCAACGAGATTGACGCCGACACGCAGGTCTACGGAGTGCTGGGGGACCCGATCGCACACAGTTTCAGCCCGATCATCCACAATGCGGCGTTCCGTCATGAGGGGCTGAACTGTGTTTACCTCCCCCTGCGCGTACCGGCGGAAGAATTTGACGCGACGCTGCAGGCCTACTCGGCGCTCGAGATCCGCGGGTACAGCGTGACGATTCCGCACAAGGAGGCGGCCGCCCGCGTGGCCGGCTATCCCGATGCCGCCGTGCAGGCGATCGGCGCGGCCAATACGCTGTACCGCGACGACCGCGGGCGCTGGTACGCCGCCAACACCGACTACGAGGCGGCGCTCGCCGCCATCCGGACCGGCATGGCCGAGCGGGGCGACGATCGCCTCGCCGGCAAGAAGGTGCTGATCCTGGGGGCGGGAGGCGTCGCCAAGGCCATTGCACTGGGGGTCTCAAAGGGGGGGGCCGGAGTCACGATCGCCAACCGCAACAAGAACCGCGGCCGCGCACTTGCGGAGCAGCTCAACTGCCAGTTCATCAACTGGGAGAACCGCGGCAGCATCTTTGCCGACATCCTCGTCAACTGCACGCCCGTGGGGATGTTCCCGGACATGGACGACACGCCGTTCCCGGAACACTGGCTGCGCGACGGAATGGTCGTCTTCGACACAATCTACAACCCGGAAAACACGCTGCTCCTGAAGAGCGCCCGCACACGAGGCTGCGTGACGGTCAGCGGCATGGAGATGTTCCTCCGTCAGGCCGCGACGCAGTTCGAGTGCTTCGTCAACCGCCCCGCTCCGGTGGACGTGATGAGCGCCGCGCTGCGGCGGGCGATGTCCCCCATACAGATCAACTCCGAACCGCAGCCTCCACCCGGAGCGACCGGCTCAAGCGCATGATCATCACGCTGGTTGGCTACCGAGGGACGGGCAAGAGCACCATCGCTGCGGCGCTCGCGGGTCGGCTGGGATGGAGCCCCGTGGACGCCGACGTCGAGGTCGAATGTCGCGCCGGCCGTTCGATCCGCGACATATTTGAGTCGGGCGGTGAAACGGCCTTTCGCACGGCGGAGCGGCAGGTCATGGCGGACCTGCTGGCAGGCCATCGTCATGTAATCGCCGCCGGCGGCGGCGCGGTCCTGAACGCCGACACACGCCGCGAAATGATGAGCGCCGGACCGGTCGTGTGGCTCCGCGCTTCCCTCGAGACAATTCTCGCACGCCTCGCCGCGGACGCCTCGACACGAAACCGCCGCCCGTCGCTGACCGATCAGGACCCGCGCGCCGAGGTCGAGTCGCTGCTGGCACGCCGCGAGCCGCTGTACCGTGAGGTCGCCACCTGCACCGTCGACACCGACGGACGCACTCCCGAAGCGATCGTCGCCGAGGTCTGGGAGCGGCTCCCCGCCGCCATCCGCGAGGGGGCGGCATGACGATCTTCTCGCTCCCGTACTGGC
>CAZWGW010000063.1:7133-16426 GCA_964633565.1 uncultured Planctomycetaceae bacterium | reverse complement strand
GAGAGGGGAGCATCGGGCGCGCGCCTGCGGCGATTTGTCGCATCGGCCGCATGGCTCCTGCCCCTCTCCTGCTGGGGGCTGCTGGCGTACATGGCCTTCCTCTACGTCCAGTTCGGCGATCCGCTGCTGTTCGCCAAGGCGCAAGAGCCGCGCTTCCTCCGGCAGCCGCCGCCCCCATGGGAACACGTCGTCGCCCTGGTCACGCTGCAGCCGATCCGGTCCGTCTACGACCCCGACTCGGACGCGTACTGGGCCAGCGACGAGCGGCCCCCCACGATCCACAACCCGCTGTTCAGCCTGCACTTCGCCAACCCCATCTACTTTCTGCTGTGCGGCGCGCTGCTGGCCGTCGGGGCGTGGAACAAGTGGCTTGACTCCCGCGAACTCCTGCTCGGCGCGCTGCTGTTGCTGATTCCGTACACGGCCCTGGGATACCAGAACTGTATGATTTCCCAGGGACGTTTTGCGGCGGTTGTGTTTCCCGCGTACATCGTGATGGGCCGCATTCTGCACGCGCTCCCTGTGGCCGTAAGCGTCTGCCTGCTGGGACTGTGTGCGTGGTTCCTGGGGGTTTATTCGGCACTGTTTGCCGCCGGGTATCGAATTTACTAGGAGCGGATCGCCACAACGGGTAGGATGGTAACTGGTTGCATTTGTTTGGGGTGCCATAGATCGTTTAACCCGCAGCCGCAGGCGAGGAAGTCGCGATCGCTACAGTCCTCGCCTGCGGCTGCGGGTTAAACGAACGGGAACGAGGTGAGCCATGAGACGACCGCGTCGTTCAACGCACGTTGGCCGGCGACTCCCGGGTGATTGCCGCGCCGCCTTCACCCTCCTCGAACTCCTCGTCGCCATCTCGATCATCGCCCTCCTGATGGCCCTGCTCCTCCCCGCCGTCCAGCAGGCGCGCTCCGCCGCGCGCCGCACCCAGTGCCAGAACAACCTCCATAACGTCAGCCTCGCCATGCTGGCCCACGTCGACAACCAGCGGCGGTTCCCCGCGGCCGGAAACTTCGGCAACGCCGCCCCCTTCAAACGCTACCGGAGCTGGGTCGTCGACCTGCTCCCCTGGATCGAGCAGCGCGGCATCTTCGACCGCTGGGACTTCAACGAGTCCTGCGACGCGCCCCCCAACGCAGACCTCGCGAACACGCACATCGAAATCCTGATGTGCCCCGACGACTCCACCACCGCCGACGGGCAGGGGAACCTGAGCTACGTGGTGAACTGCGGCTTCGGGTTCACGCTCCCCATCGACTGCCCCGGCAACTGGCACTTCGCCACCGACAGCGTCCCGTCGCCGATGGACCTCAACGGCAACGGCGTCACCTGTACGCCCCCCGACACGCCCGACGGCGAGCCGAGCGACCGCGACCAGTTCTTCCGCACGGCGCTGTTCTTCGTCGAGAACTGGCCCCCCGGCAGCGGGACCGTGCGCTATCACCGCTTCGCCACGATCCGCGACGGCACCTCGCAGACGATCATGCTCGCGGAGAACGTCCGGGCCGGCTACGACGCGGGACCGCCCTCCAGCAATTGGGCCAATCCCATCGCCTGGCGGACGGCATTCTTCGTCAGCGGCTACGTCTGCCAGGACAACAACTGCGCGCCGGGGAACGTCAACTACGCGCGGGCCAATGACCGCAGCCAGACGCCGTACCGGTTCGAGGCGATCAACGCCGCGCTCGATCAGTCCGAGGGGCGCGCGCCGTGGCCGTCGTCGTACCACACGGGGGGCGTCCACTTCGCATTCGCGGACGGACACATCCAGTTCGTGTCGGCGCAAGTCGACGGGGCCGTGTACGCGGCGCTCGCCAGCCCCGCCGGCATGCTGCTGGAGGGGCCGCTGGCGCAGCGCGTGGTGTCGAGCACCGATTTCTGACGTACACTGTGCGCCTCATTCTTCTCCCATAGCACGAGTTGCGTCAATTCGCGCCACGCTGCCCCGTCTTATGTGAAGACACTGCGACATTCAGCCGGCCATTTGCTTGCACGCGATCCATTTCGTGTCGTCCGCAGTTCAACGAGTGCATCGCGAATGGGAAACACGCACGAGCGGCATTCCGTGTGAAACCTTGCATTCTTGCACCAAATCCCGTTCCCGCAATAACTTGCAAGATATCCGCCCCGTTATTCTTGAGATTCTTGCCCATCGACGGAGTGCCCGCATACCCGCGGCCCGCCTGGCCGCGTCGTCGGCGCGATTCAGCGTCGCGCATGCTGATCGACCGACCGACCAACGCGACGAACTCGGGGCTGGTGCGCCGGCGGGCGGATCGATAGATTTGGCGGGAATGCTTTGCCGTGACCACCTTCCGTAGTGCCGGCTTCCGTGCAGTATTTGGCCAATGTCCAACCTCCTGAGTCTCCGTCTCAGCCGGCGATCGTGCCGCCTGTTCCTGTGCGGCGCGCTGCTGGCGACAGCGAGCGGAAGGGCAACGGCACAGGACGCCGCTCCTCCCCCTTCCGACGCCGAATGCCAGAAGCTGGCCGCCCTCTTCGAACGACACGTCCGCGATGGAGAAACCGATCAGGCCACGCAGCTCATCGACTGGGACGCGATTCTGAAGAAAGCGACCGCCGGCTTCGGCGAAGGTGCGGACGTTGCACAGGCACGCACCGACTTCATCCGCGGCGTGCTGGACACTGCCCGCGAATCGGGCGGGCTGGCATCTCAGGTCTCAGCCGCCGTCGAGCAGGGAGGAAGCTACCGGCTCCTGCGGATTCACCGCGTCAACGGCGATCCCCGCGCATTGTTCCGGCTCCTGTTGCCCGACTCCGGCGGCGTCAACTATTACGATCTCACGTTCAGCCGCGATGCATCCGGCCGGCTGCGCATCAGCGACGTTCATCTCGCGCTGTCCGGAGAATTCCTGTCCGACACGCTGCGGCGAGCCTGGCTGCCGGTCGTCGCGAAAGTCGCCGGCGTCACGCTGCAAGAACGGGACGCCGTCTACATCAGGCATCTGGACGACCTGCAGAAAATGGTCGCCGAAGCGGGACAGGAGCACGTCACCGAAGCCCTGGCGATCTTTCACAGCCTGCCGCCCGCCCTCCAGGCGGACAAGAACATCCTGCTGATTCGCCTGCAGGCCGCCCACAAGGTGGGGGACGAGGAGTATTCCCGGGCCATTGCCGATCTGGAGCGGCTCTTTCCCCGGGACGCGACCGTCGACCTGCTCACGATCGACGGCCACCTGCTGCGCGGTCATTTCGAACAGGCACTCGCGTCGGTCGAGAGACTGGAGAAGTCGATCGGCGGCGATCCCTACCTGCATGTCCTGCGGGCGGGAATCCATTACCAGGCGGGAGACCTGCCCGCGGCGGAGTCGGCCGCCCGCCAGGCGATTGCCGGCGAGCCGACGCTCGAGGACGCCTACTGGCAGGTCGCGACGTTCTCACTCGACACAAAGAAATTCGACACAACCGTCGAAATGCTGGACCTGCTGCAGAAGCGGTTCGCGGTCGAACTGGAGGACCTCACGAAAGTGCCGGAATACGCGGAATTCGTGAAGTCCCCGCAGTACCGCAAATGGGCGCAATCGCAAAAACGATGATTCTCGACCGCGTTCCGGCGGGTACAATTGTCGGACACGGATCGACTGCCACGACTCAAGGAGCCTGAACATGCCGCGTGCGTTTTCACTGTTTGCCGTCTGCCTTGTCGCTGTTCTGGCACCCGCCACGACCCGGGCCCAGTTCAATTTCAATCTTGCGCCGCCGGCCCGGCAACAGGCCCAGCAGGGCCCGGAAATCGCCGTCTTTGAATTGAAGGGGACGATCGCGGAACGGCCCGGCTCGGCCAGCTCCTTGTTCAGCCTCGAGGAACCCGACTCGCTGCAGTCCCTGCTGGAACGATGGCGCGATGCCGAGCAGGACGACGACGTCAAGGCCGTCGCGCTGGTGCTCGGAGACGCCTCGTTCGGCTACGGCCAGCTCGAAGAACTGCGCGCCGCCATGGACCGGTTGAAGGCCGCCGGCAAGCCGGTCTACGCCCATGCCGACTCGCTCACGACGGCCAGCTATGCCCTGTTGTGCGGCGCATCGCGGCTCAGCGTCTCCCCCACCGGCGACGTCTGGGTCACCGGACTCTACGGCGAAGGGCTGTATGTCAAGAACCTGCTCGATCTGCTCGGCGTCCAGCCGGACTTCCTCACGTCCGGAGACTACAAGAGCGCCGCCGAAATGTTCACCCGCAGCAGCCCCAGTCCGGCAGCGGCCGAGATGGAGGACTGGCTGTTCGACAGCACCTACGCCTCGTTGATCGAGTTGATCGCCGCCGGGCGCAAGAAGACGGCCGATGAGGTCCGAGCGTGGATCGACCAGGGCCTGTACTCGGCCGAATCGGCGCAGGCGGCCGGTATGATCGACGCCGTCGAGCATCGGCAGGACTTCGCCGCGAAACTGCACGAGGAGTTCGGCCAGAAGACCCGCCTCGACAAGTCCTACGGCGTCGACAAGGGGCCGCAGCTCGATTTCTCCAACCCCTTCAGCCTGCTGATGGGGCTGTCCGGCGCGGCCAATCAGGCGCAGGAGCCGGACAACGTCGTTGCCGTCGTCTACGTTGACGGTCCGATCATGCTCGGGGACGCCGAAGTCTCCCCGCTCTCGGCCATCGCGGGCGCTTACAGCGAGCCGATCCGCCGCGCGCTCGACGACGTCGCCGAGGACGACCACGTGAAGGCGGTCGTGCTCCGCGTCAATTCGCCGGGCGGCTCGGCCGTCGCCAGCGAGATCATTCTGAACGCTACAAAACGCGTGGCGGACAAGAAGCCGATCGTCGTTTCGATGGGGGACGTCGCCGGCAGCGGCGGCTATTACGTGGCCTGCGGCGTCGACCGCATCTTCGCCGACCGGACCACGATGACCGGCTCGATCGGCGTCGTCGCGGGCAAGGTCGCCACCACCAGCATGTGGGGACGCGTCGGAATTAACTTCCACCCGATCCGCCGCGGCAAGAACGCCGACATCCTCTCCTCCGCCGGAAAGTTCACCGACGAACAGCGGACACAACTCCAGAACTGGATGACCGAAGTTTACGACGACTTCAAGGGGCACGTCGTTGCGATCCGCGGCGACCGCCTGAAGAAGCCCATCGACGAACTCGCCGGCGGCCGGGTCTTCACCGGCGAGCAGGCTTTGGCGCTGGGGCTGGTCGACGAAATCGGCGGCCTGCAGGACGCCATCAACTACATCGCCAGAGAGGCCGGGCTGAAGGACTTCGAGATCGAAGCCCGGCCAAAGGCGGCGAATTTCATCGAACAACTTCTTTCCAGCCTGACCGGGGAAGAAAAGGAAGATACGGGACGGCTCGCCGCCCCGCGTTTGTCGCTGTCGCTCCTGGACCAGGCGGCGCCGCTGCTGCAGGGGGCCGACCCCCGCCGTGTGCGCCTGCTGCGGCAGGCGGCCGCGCAGCTCGACATTGTCCAGGGCGAACGACTGATGCTCACCATGCCGCTGATCGATCTGCGTGATTGACAGCGGCCTGACACAAGGCGCGACCGATGAACGACATGCCGGCAATTGAACTGCTTGAGTCGACCCACACGTTCCCCTGCCGGTACATGTACAAGGTGATCGGCCGCGCGGAGGGGAACTTCGTCGGCCGCGTGCTGTCGGCCGTGCGGAGCGAGTTGCCCCCCGATGCCGAGCCGTCGTTCTCCTCGCGCAAGACGTCCGGGGGACGGCACGTGAGCGTCACGATCGAGCCGGACGTCGAAACTGCCGCCGACGTGCTGGCCATCTACCGCTCGCTGCGCGAGTTGGAGGGGCTGGTGTTGCTGTTGTGAACTGGAGCGGGCGCGATGCTGGCGGTCCCGCCATCACTCCTCCGGCGTCCAAATCGCACTGCGTCCCCCGATCGTCTCCCGCGCGCCGACGCGCCGCGCCTTGAGCCGCACGTACGGCGGCACGAACATCCCCCGGTGCCTGAAATGCCCCGGCTTCGCCCGCGGATCTCCCCGCCGCGGCTCCCCCAGGTCCTCGATCACAAAGCCCGTGCGGCACAGTTCGCCCACGAGTTCCTCCCAGCGGTGCAGGTACTCGACCGCCCCCTGTTCGCGGTACGACGTATCGGCCACGGTGGGCAGCGGATCGTTCGTGTAATAGCCGACGCCGATCACGTACCGGTCCCGCTCGTCGCGCCCTTCGATCTGCAGGCTGGTCGGCTGCTTGTGCTGGCTGATGTACAGGCCCCCCTCGCGCAGCACCCGGGCCACTTCCGCATAGACCCCGTTGAGACGCGGCACATAGCACGTGCTCACCGGCTGGTGCACGATGTCAAACGATCCCTCGGCCAGGACCGACATGTCGTCCATCGAACATTCGAGCGTGCGGACCTTGAGGTTCCGCCGGGTCGCCTCGCGCTCATCGAGCCGCAGCATCGCCGGCGACAGGTCGGCCACCGTCACGTTCGCGCCGGCGACGGCATACAGGATCGACTGCCACCCTCCCGCCCCGGCGAGGCACAGCACGTCCAGCCCCTTGACGTTGCCGGGCAGCCAGCCGCGCGAGTCGAGCGTGAGCAGCGGCTGGGCGCATTCCTCGTCGGTCGCCACGTGGGCGAACGGGCTGCCGGCCGCGGCGAGGTCGTCCCACGCGCGGCGGTTGTGGTCGCGGAAGTGCATGGGGGGAGTGTAGGGGACGACCACGTCCTCTGCATGCGATTGCGGCGCTTCCGCGGGCCTCGGCAATGAACGACGCTATCTTCTGATGATGCAGGTGTCATCAGCGCCGCGCGGCCCAAAACCGCGAGTTCCCTGTGACCAACAGCTTGACTCGGCACCAGACCCGGCGTCCTGGTAATTGTCGACCGCTCCATTGCCATGTCGGTCCGGCAACAATCTCTGGGATTCCCGGTTCTGCCGATCGAGCCCGCGCGCCCCGATCGCACAGGCCATCGAAAGGCCAAGCAGGACGGTAATGAATGCGATCGTCGCCGGAAGCGGGACTCGATTAAAGGGAGCTTTCTGAAGCTCTGAGATGCCGATGCCGAGCGCCAGCAGAAAACAGAAGCCTCCCAGGAGGCGAAACACGACCGCCAGGCAGCGGTATCCCCTGGCTTTGATGGTGATCTCGCGATACCACGCTTCCCGAACGGCACTGCGAGTTACGCATCGATCAGCGCAGTTCTGCGAGCAGACCGTCTCCTGCTCCGATGAAAACCGCAGGCAGTTCTGACAAAGCGCACGGCCACAATTACAGCAGATCGCGACCGCGTGCTGAGTTGAATGATGGATACACCGCATCGATCACCAGCGTGGTGGACTCGTCGCCTCCGGTTCTACGAGCCACGAAACCGCAACGTGGGAAAAAAGAATCCTCCGCCAGGATTTCCATCCCGGCGGAGGACATTTGGCACAGATCAACTGTAACTCGCGGCCTACACCAGTTCCTCAATCGGCCGCCCGTTCTCGATCATGTACACCGGCCGGCCCGCCTGGCTCACGAACTGGATCCCCTTGTCGATCCCCAGCACGTCGAAGATCGTCGCCATCAGGTCCTGCGGCGTAATCGGCGTCGTCTTTGGCACGTCAACCTTCTCGGCCGACTCGCCGATCACCTGGCCCATCTTCAGTCCACCCCCGGCCAGTGCCAACGTGCTGAGCGGCGCCCAGTGGTCGCGGCCGGCGCTGCCGTTGATCTTCGGCGTACGGCCGAACTCGCCGCTGATCACCAGCAGGATCTGGTCGTTGAGGCCGCGCTGGTCCATGTCTTCGACGAGTGCCGCGACCGCGCGGTCGACCTGCGGGCCGAGGTTGTTCATCGCATCCTTGATGTTCCCGTGCATGTCCCAGCCGCCGAAATGGACCGTGACAAAGCCGCAACCGGCCTCGCACAGCCGCCGGGCCGTGAGCAGTTGCTGGCCCAGGTTCGGACCGTAGCGGTCGGCCACGCGCGGATCCTCGTACTTGAGGTCGAACGCCTGCTGCGACCGGCTCAGTACCAGGTTAAACGCCTGCTGCTCAAACGAGTCGAGCCCCTCCATCAGATGACTGCGGTCGACCTCGCGGTTGATCGTGTCAATGCCGTCCAGCAGCTCGCGGCGGTTGTCGAGGCGCGCCTTGTCAACGACGAGCGTCATGTTGCGCTGCGCCTGACCGCCCGGATCGAACGGTCCGAACGCCGTGCCGAGGAACGCCGGTCCGTCGCCGTAGATCCCCCCCATCCGGACGTATGTGGGGATGCCGGTCGTGGGGTGATTGGGACCGCGGACGCGGGAGACAATCGACCCGATACCGGGCCGGGTCGGGACGGCGCCGTTGTCGGCCAGCCGGTAGTCGTAGCCCGTCATGACCCAGTGCGTGCCGCCACCGTGGCCGCTGTTGGTGTGGGCGAATGATCGAACAAACGCCATTTTGTCGGCGACTTGCCCCATCTTTTCGAAGTTGCCGCCGAGCGTGACTCCCGGCAGGTTCGTCGCCACTTCTCCCGTGACGCTCCGATATTCGGAGGGGGCGGTCATCTTGGGATCGAACGTCTCAACGTGTGTTGGGCCGCCGCCGAGCCAGAGCCAGATCACCGAGGTGTCTTTGGTCGGCTGGCCGTTGATTTGCGCCTGGGCTCGCGATCGCATCAGGTCCGGGAGCGCCAAGGCGCCCATTCCCAAGGATCCCACCCGTAGAAAATCGCGGCGTGAGGTTCCGGCACAAAGCACACTACGGCGGTCAATCGCGAAGTTGAGCATGCGGGAATCCCTGGTCTTTTGACTGTAGCCGGGGTCAATGACCCCGGCCGGGTGAGTGCCTGGCTACACCATCGAGGCAAACAAATCAGCGCCGATCGATGCGTTCAATTCTATCGGCGGCCGAACGCCAATTGCAAGAGAGGTCCTACCGGAACAAATGGTTCCGTTCAGCCGATGTCACGCCGCGCATGGCATGCGGGCCAGAGAGTGAACTGGCGCGCGTCGCAGGTACTTGGCCGGACTGGTCTTGCGGCACCAGATGGGCGAGTCGCGGACGAAACACGACGACCAGCAGCAACGGCAGATACCAGAGCAGGTAGACACCCCCCTGGACCGGATACCAGAACTGGGTTGCCACAATGATCGCTGCGGAAAACGCGGTCAGATGTTCCACGTTTTTGCGCCGCGGCCAGATAGTCATGGCGCCCAGAAGCAGGAAAAACGTGACGATGACCGGAATCCGGTAGGCGTACAACTCAACTCGCCAGAATCCATCGGGAATCGCCCCCTCCGGGGGGCGGAACGCAAGGATCTCCGGATGAAACGTCCCGAACGTCTTTTGCAGAAAGGAGTCGGGGCCCGACGCCGTCAGCGCGGCAATGCTCAG
>CAZWGW010000063.1:0-7123 GCA_964633565.1 uncultured Planctomycetaceae bacterium | reverse complement strand
CAGGATCGTTGACCCCACGAGCAGCAGGGCCGTCACAAATCGCAGGGCGCCCCGGCGGCCATAGTAGGCGGCCCAGAGCGGAAGCAGAAAGACCGGGAAGAACATCACCCCGCAGGCCACGCCCAGCAGGATGCCGGAAATCATGGGCCGTCGGTACGCCGCCAAGGCCCACACGGTCAGCGCCGCCGGCAGGACATGGTGCACCTCACCGACGTCGAATGCCGTACAGGGGAGCAGGAGGTACAGCGTCGCCATCGCCAGGCCAAGTTGCACGTCATTGAAGACATTGCGCCCGACATACAGCAGCCCGAAAATGACCACCAGGTGCGACAGCACCGCGATCACCCGAGCCGCATGGTCCTCGAACATGTGGTCGATCGGGGCCGCAATCAATTCCAGCGCGGGGCCCGCCGCGGCGACGGGGGCCGGTTCCGCCGGCTGATCCGTCGGGTTCTGAGATTCGTCGGATGCCGTGGTGACCGTGGGGGTGGGGGCGGGTGCCGTCGGCTGATGCTGCACAGCTTGGAGGGCCAGCAGCGCAAAGGCGGCGACGCACAGAAACCCGGACCCTTGCGAGTTCAGGTTCTGTCCCAGGTGCGGCCGCCGGCGCAGCAGCGGATCAGCCAGCAGGCGGACCAGGAACAGACCCGAGACCGCGAACAGCCAGGAATACCCAAGCCCCGTTCGTTCCGTCTTTTCGACCAGATACAGGCCAGGTGAGGCTGCCAGCAGCAGCAGCAGGTCGATATTCCGCAACGACCACAGGCGATTGAACCGGAAAAAAACCGCGACGACCAGCACCAGCGACAGGTACAGCCAGGTCGCGGGCGTGACGTCGTAACCGGGGAGAATGGAATCCATCGTTCCGCACTCAACAGGGACAGCCCAAGACATGGCGCCGACCCCGGCGATCATCGTCCGGGGCGGCCGGCTGAAATAATGAGTTGTGCGGCTGCGTCGATCCTCCATGACGCATGCAGCCCGAAGATCACCCTACTCGCACCTGTTCCTCGGGCATTCCGGATGCGCCATTCACCTGGAGAACCACCAGCCTGGAATCCCCGTCTCCGGGTGGATGGCAATCCGGAAGAAATCTGAATGGGACAGGATTACAGAATTTCGGCCTGCTCGCAACCGTTGCCGTGGCCGTTACGCAAGGTTTGCCTGCTCAAGAACGGTTGAGGAGCGGGATGCTCCGGCCAGAGAAAACTGTTGGATTGCAGTGATTAAGCCTAGAATCCGCCCCTCAAATGCTTGGTATCGCGAACGACGAGCACTCTCGGTGATTCGAACGTGCAACGTAAGTCGCTACGCAGCAAAAGGTTCGCGCGATCGTTCCACGCAACTCTTGCCCACACGTCCAGTTAATCAAATAAACTACCGTCGATGAGTACTCCTCGAATTCACCTATTGCTCACTACGGGATCGGCAGTGACGTGCGGTCCATTCAGGAGCGCCGTCATACCCGATTCATCCGCCGCCGCGCTCGTTGAAGCCGCCCGGGACGTGAGTGCACCCTACATCTGGCTGGGGGGAGCGGCAGGCTTGATCAATCCGGAGGCGCTGGATGAAGCGGCGCGGATTCTGGAGGCGGGCCGGTTCGAAGTCGCGCTGGTTCCGCTTGCCGGGTACGAGTGGATATCGTTGCTGGCGGACCTGCCGGGCGCCGTCCTGGCGCGTGTGCCGCAGGTCGTCCAGGGATCATTGATCGTAGTGCCGAGGGAGCAACTTCTATCGAGTGGCCCACGAACGGGCTCCAACGAGTCTGTCCACGGCATTCTGGCCCGACTGGCCGATGCCCGATGCCGGATCCATGTGTGGACCAGCACGTGGTCGAAAGGTGGCCCGCTGACGGAATTTACTCCTCCGGCTCTGGTCCCGGACCGGCGCGAGTCGTTGAACCCCGGGCTCGAACAGTTCCTCGAATTCGACCCGCAGGGTGTGGCGCCGGTACAGTCCCGGGAGGATGTTACGGCGTTACAATCCGGCCTGTTCCAGGTTCACGATGCGCTGGAACGAAGCCACACGCTGGCTCAATCGATCGAGGGGCGTGGACGTCACCGGGCTGGCGACTACTGGCACGCCATCATGCATCGCCGCGAACCGGATTACACCAACGCGAAGTACTGGTTTCGTCACGTCGGTGCGCACCCGATCGATGCCGAACTGGCATCGCGCGCGTCACAGTTACTCGCCTCGAGCGCCCATGCGGATGTCGCTCAATGGCGGTCGCGGCTTGCATTGCCCGGCCGGTGGGATTCTGCGGCCTTCGTCGACCTGTGCGAACAGGCCGCGGCCGATGAAAGCGGACCGCTGGGAATGATTGGCCGCCGCATCCAGTGGACCGAGATTCTGCTCTTGCTCAATTCCACCTGTCAGGATGCGTTTGGCGGACGGTAGTCCTTGTCGGTGCGGTCACGGTTCGCAACGGAGCAAATGCTCTGGCGTCGTCCGCGGGGAATTGCTACTTTTTCGCCCCGCCGGCCGAGCGTCGGCAAGTCGTCAACGTGACGCAGTGCGGGAAATCGGTGCAGCGGGGGGGCGGTTTCGTGACGGGATACACAGTCCATACCGGATCCAGCAAGAAGTTTGCCGCCGGCTGGGAGCACGTTTTCGGATCGCAGAAAAAGCCAGCAGCGTCGGGTGCCAAGCCCGCCGCCAGGCCATCGGCCGCGAAGCGGACGTCGAAGGCGAAGAAGAAGAAATGACAGCATGGCTGGCGACCGCTCAACTGCGGGCGCCGGCCATTGAATCGGATACTCCGCCGGTCGATGATCGACCGGACTTCGATCAGGTCTCCGCGCCGTGCGGAGCATGAACATTGTGCATGGAGGCTCAAGACGATGTCCGAGGAACTGAACTTCGACGCGGACGAATTGGCATCCCCGGACGAAGCCGCCGCCGCCGATGACGACTACGAGGAGATCTCCAGCGACGAAGTCGATCGCGTCGTCGAAGCCCTCGAAACGCTGATGGCCACCGTCGACAGCGAGAACATCCGCTACTTCCTCGAAGAGGCGACGACCAGCATCTACCTGCTGATTTACGACGACGACACCGCGAGCGAGGCCGCCTGAACCGCCCGGTGGCCGCCTCCACGTCGCTGAATCGCTCCGTTCGATCACAGCCACATCGATCCCTGCCGACCTGAACCAGGTCCGCGGGGTTTTTTCTTGCCTCCGGGCAAACGCCCGACACCGCTGCCGACCCCGTCTGTACGCCGGAATTACGGCTTCAGTCCATTGACGGCTGCTGGACCTGCCGGTAAACTGACGATCAATAATCCAAATTCATCTCTGGATAAACAATCAGCCAACCTGATGCGAGGCGGCCATGGATCTCCGCTATGTGGAGATTTTCTGTGACACCGTTGCCTTCCGCAGTTTTTCCAAGGCTGCGGAAGCCCGGGGGATGTCGCAACCTGCCGTCAGCCAGGCGATTCAACAGATCGAAGAGAGTCTTGGCGTCACGCTGATCGACCGCTCGCAGCGGCCGCTGGAACTGACGCCCGCGGGCAGGATCTACCACGACAGTTGCCGCAAACTGCTCGATGATTACCGTGAAATCGAGGATCGCGTGCGGCAGTTCAACGGCAGCGTGGCTGGCCGTGTCCGGGTCGCCTCGATCTACTCGGTGGGGTTGCTGCAGATGTCGGCCTACGTCCGCGAGTTCGAACGCCGTTTCCCGGATGTCGAACTCCGTCTGGACTACGTGCATCCCGATGAGGTGTATTCACGGGTCCGGCGCGACGAAGCGGACCTGGGGCTGGTTTCCTTTCCGCGAGACGGCGGGGACATCCGTTCCATTCCGTGGCAGGAACAGGAAATGGGCCTGGTCTTGCCTCCCCGGCATCGTCTCGCGGACCTCCCGGCCGTCAAACTCGCGGAGTTGGACGGCGAGAACTTCGTCGGCTTCACCGACGACCTCACGATCCGCCGCGAAACGGACCGCCTGTTGAAAAAGCACCGTGTCGCGGTGACCGTAATCCATGAGTTCGACAATGTCGAGAACCTGAAACGGGCCGTGGAAATCGGCGCCGGGGTCTCGATTCTGCCGCTGGCCACCGTGCGGCGTGAAACGGAGAGCGGACTGCTCCGCGCGATTCCCTTCATTGATGCCCACTTCACCAGGCCGCTGGGAATCATTCACAAACGTCACAAACACCTGTCGACCGCGGCAGAACGCTTCGTCGATCTGCTGCACGAGGACCTCGGCGTCGACAGTCCCCATACCAGACCGCCGGCGCTCACCACGGCGCTGTCGGCCTGAGATGCACGAGGCGTCTCGGTAACTCGCGCGGCAATGTGTGCCGCAACCATTCCAGACATCCCGCAGCGCGCGTCGCCGCAATGATTTGAGAAAGGCCCGCAATGGCCACCGAGACAACGCTCATGACTGCCGCCGAGTATGCCAGGCTGCCCGACACCGGGGTGCCGACGGAACTGGTCCGAGGGGAGGTCGTTGAATTGAACCAGCCAACACCGCGTCATGGACAGGTCTGCAGCAGGACGGACCGCTTGATGGGCGCGTTTGCCGACGAGCATGAGTTGGGCCACGTCCTGTGTAGCGACGCCGGGATCATCACCGAGCGGGACCCCGACACGGTGCGCGGCGGCGACGTGTGGTTTGTGAGTTACAGGAAGCTGCCTAAAGGCGCGCTGCCGGACGGTTATCTCGACGTGATACCCGACCTGATTGTCGAGGTTCTGTTGGAACAAGATCGGTGGAAGCAGATCCTGGAGAAGGTGTTGGAGTATCTGAATGCCGGTGTGCCGGTGGTGTGTGTGCTCGATCCCCAGACGGAAACGGCGCGCCTGTACTACCCGGACGCTCCCGAAGTGATCCTGTCGGGAGATGATGAGTTGACGTTCCCCGATCAGTTGCCGGGGTTCAGCGTCCCGGTACGGCGGTTCTTCGAGTGAACGGAGCAGCACAATGAACCAGCGGATCGGACTGTACGACCCGGCCTTCGAGCACGACTCGTGCGGCGTGGGCTTCGTAGCCCAGATCAAGGGGGTCGCCTCCCGGCAGATCATTGACGATGCCGACCGGATCCTGCGGCACATGACGCACCGCGGCGCCTGCGGCTGCGAGGAAAACACCGGCGACGGCGCCGGCATCCTCACGGCCCTGCCCGACAAGTTCTTGCGCAAGGTCGCCCGCCAGGACCTGGGGATCGAACTTCCCGCCAGGGGCCGGTACGGAGCAGGGCTGATCTTTCTGCCCAGGGATGAATCCGCGCGGACGGAATTCAAGCGCAACGTCAACGACCTCATCGTGCAGCAGGGCCAGTCGCTGCTCGGTTGGCGCGACGTCCCGCAGTGCCCTGACGCAGCCGACATCGGCCCCTCCGCCCGGGCCGCCGAACCGTGGATCGAAATGCTGTTTGTCGGCGCGGCGGAAGGCCTCGACCGGGAGGCGCTGGAGCGCCAATTGTTCGTGATCCGCAAACTGGCCAGCCACAGGCTCCGCGGTGGCAACCATCCGCGCGCACTCGATTTTTACGCCTGCTCGCTGTCGACCAAAGTCATCATCTACAAGGGGATGCTCACGCCGGCGCAGATGCTTCCATACTTCCCCGACCTGCAGGACGCGGACTACGAGTCGCACCTGGCGATGGTCCACAGCCGGTTCTCGACCAACACTTTTCCCTCGTGGGACCGCGCGCAGCCCAACCGCTTCATGGCCCACAACGGCGAGATCAACACGCTCAAGGGGAACCGCAACTGGATGACTGCCCGCCAGGGGGTGATGCGCAGCGAACTGTTCGGCGACGACCTGCAGAAGCTCTTTCCGATCAACGAAGACCACTGCAGCGACTCCGGCAACTTCGACAACGCGATGGAGTTCCTGTACCACTCCGGCCGCACGCTGCAGGAAGTCGCCATGCTCATGATCCCCGAGGCATGGCAGAACGACGAGGCCATGCACGAGGACAAGCAGGCCTTCTACGAGTACCATTCTGCACTGCAGGAGCCGTGGGACGGCCCGGCCTCAATTTCCTTTACAGACGGCCAGTACATCGGCGCCTGCCTCGACCGCAACGGGCTGCGCCCCAGCCGCTATTACGTCACGCACGACGACAAGGTGGTGATGGCGAGTGAGGTCGGCGTGCTCGACATCGATCCCGCCAACGTCCGGTACAAGGGGCGTCTGCAGCCCGGCAAGATGTTCCTCGTCGACTTCGAGCAGGGTCGGCTGATTCCCGACGAGGAACTCAAGCGGGGCGTCTCCTACCGCCGGCCGTACCGGGAGTGGCTGCAACGCCAGCGGATCACGCTCCGCGGACTGCCGGCGCATGAAATTCCCCCCCGGTTCAGCGCCGGTGAACTGCTGCAGCAGATGCAGGCGTTCGGCTACACGACCGAGACGCTGCAGTTCATGCTGATTCCGCTGATCAAGTCGAAGAAGGACCCGATCAGCTCGATGGGCGACGATGCGGCCCTGGCCTGTCTCTCCGACCAGCCGCGCATGCTTTACGACTACTTCAAGCAGCTCTTCGCACAGGTCACCAATCCGGCGATCGACTCGATCCGCGAAGAGATCATCATGAGCCTGGAGTGCTACATCGGTCCCGAGGGAAACCTCCTGGACACGACGGAGGCCCAATGCCGCCGCCTCGCCGTACCGCACCCGATCCTCACGGACGAAGAGCTCGCCGCCATCAAGCATCTTGACTATCGCGACTGGCGGACAAAGACGATCGACATGACGTTTGAGAAGCCGCGACAGAGCGTCCCGGACGCTTCAAGCGTCCGCGACGCTGGCCAGGCACTCACCGCGGCGCTGGACCGGATCTGTGCGGAAGCCGAACAGGCCATTCAGGACGGCTACAGCCTGATCGTACTCAGCGACCGCGCCTGCAGCGCCGACCAAGTTCCGATCAGCGCGCTGCTTGCCTGCGGCGCGGTGCACCATTACCTCGTGCGGCACGAGTTGCGCACGCGGATTGGCATCATCCTGGAAACCGGCGAAGCCCGGGAGGTGCATCACTTCTGCCTGCTCACCGGTTACGGGGCCGACGCCGTCAACCCGTATCTCGCCTTCGAGGCGATCCGCGACGCCCGCAAACACGGCGAACTGGCCGACGAGTATACGGAGGAGAAGATCGTTGCCGCCTATC
>CAZWGW010000062.1:0-16492 GCA_964633565.1 uncultured Planctomycetaceae bacterium | reverse complement strand
AGCAGTGAGTTGCAGCGATCCAGATGGGCGCGGGGCGTCGATGACGAATGGAGTTTGACGGAATTCGACTGACGCCGGATACTGCTGGTATCATGCAGCGGAAACGTCGGACCCGTTCAGTGCCATTGGTGAGTGCCACTCATGAATAAAGTCTGCCTCGACGCCGAATCCCCCGAAATCAAGCGGTTTGTCCGCAAGTTGCCCATCGCACGCGGGGGGATCGAACTTGAACTGAACGGCAGGATCATCTGCAAGGTCGTTCCGTCGACTGTCTTCAGCGACGCAGAGAAACAGGCGCTCGTCGAAGATCGATGGAAGATCATTCAGCGCGTCCAGAAACGCACGAAGGGATTGCCTCCAAAGGTCATCGAACGGGAGATCGAACAAGCCGTGGACGAGGTCCGGCGGCGGAAGCCGCAATGATCACCGCAGTATTGGACACGAATGTGTTCATTCAGGCGCTGATCGGCACGCCCCGTTCCGCTTCGGCACGAACGCTTCGCGCCCTGGACGATGGTCGGTTCCAACTGTTGTTCTGTCCGTCGACGATTGACGAACTTCTGGACGTGCTCGCATTGCCGGCCATGCGCGACCTGGTGCTCCCCGACCCGGCACAGCCCCCCGCGAGCCTGCCGCGCGATATGACCGATACGAAGTTCCTTGGCCTGGCTGCGGTGGCACACGCGGACTATCTCGTAACCAACGACCGCCGGCACTTGCTGCGCCTGGAGGAATACGAGGGGACGCGCATCGTAGCCCCAAGGGGGTTTCTCAACGAACTCTCGTGATGATGGGCTGACTGGTTCGTGACGGTCGCCAGCTGGCTGGTATACTCGTCGGCCATGCCGGATGTGACGCAGATCCTCTCCGCGATTGAACGGGGCGAGCCCGCCGCCACGGAGAAGCTGTTGCCGCTCGTCTACGACGAGTTGCGCCGGCTGGCGGCACGCGAATTGTCAGCCGAACGCGGCGGCCAGACCTTGCAGCCGACGGCGCTCGTGCACGAGGCTTATCTGCGGCTGGTCGACCAGGACTCGCCGCCGGCGTGGAACCACCGCGGCCACTTTTTTGCAGCCGCCGCCGAGGCGATGCGGCGCATCCTGGTCGAGAACGCCCGCCGCAAGCAGGCCGCGAAGCATGGCGGCGAACTGCGACGGTGCAACCTCGACCTGGACCGTCTGTCGGCGGGGGCGCGCAGCGACGACCTCGTCGCACTGGATGAGGCATTGGTAAAGCTCGAATCCACCGATCCACGGAAGGCCGGACTGGTCAAGCTGCGTTATTTCGCCGGGCTGACAATGTCTCAGGCGGCGGGTGCGCTGAATGTGTCGGTCACAACCGCGGAACGGGACTGGGCCTACGCCCGGGTCTGGCTGCTCCGCGAGTTGACGGGCGGCTCGTCGCCGCCGGCCGGTCCCGGGAATCCGGCGGGTTCCTGACGAATTCCCTGACGGACTCCAGACCGGTTTTTCGCACTTGAGAGTGCGCCGGCGTGGGGTACCGGCTTCCGGGAGTTCGTTCGTGGACGAAGAGCACCTGTTTACCAAAGCGCTGGCAATCGCCTCTTCCGGCGAACGCGGCACGTTCCTGAACGAGGCCTGCGGCGGCGACCCGGGGCTTCGCGCGCGGGTCGAGGAACTGCTGCGGCTGCATGACGCAGCGGGAAATTTCCTGGAGGCGCCGCCCGACTCGCTGCTGACCGAGCGGACCGAAATCCTGTCCGGCGATACGCGCGAATCGGGGGTCGCCGCGCGGCGCGACGACATGCGCACCATCGCCGGCGGGCTGGCCGATCAGTTGCCGTCGGGCCTGCTGGCGCCCTCATCGGCGGAGGGTTCGCTGGGACGGATCGGCCCGTACGAGGTCCTTTCCGTCGTCGGGCGCGGGGGCATGGGGATCGTGCTCAAGGCCCACGACGCGAAACTCAATCGCTTCGTTGCGATCAAGGTGCTCGCGCCGGCACTGGCTGCGGACGTCGCCGCCCGCAAGCGGTTCCTGCGCGAAGCCCGCGCCGCGGCGGCGATCGCACATCCTAACGTGGTGACAATCCACAGCGTCGACGAAGACGCGCTCCCCTGGCTGGTGATGGAATTCGTTGAGGGGGTCTCGGTGGGAGATACGCTCCACCACGCCGGGCCTCTACCGGCGCCGGAAATCGCGCGGATCGGGTCGGAGATCGCGGCCGGCCTTGCCGCGGCGCACAAGCACGGATTGATTCACCGCGACATCAAACCGGCGAACATCCTGCTGGAAGATGGCACGCGCCGCGTACGAATTACGGATTTCGGCCTGGCCCGCGCCGCGGATGACGGCAGCGTGACCCGTCCGGGCGATCTCGCCGGCACGCCTCAATTCATGTCGCCCGAGCAGGCGCGCGGCGGGCCGATCAGCCACCGCAGCGATCTGTTCAGTCTGGGGAGCGTGCTGTACGCGCTGTGCACGGGGCAGCCGCCATTTCAGGGGGACAATCCCCTCTCGGTGATGCGACTCGTGACGGATGCGACGCCCGCGCCCATTCACGACGCCAATGCCGCCGTCCCCGAATGTCTGTGCGAGATCGTCGCACGCCTGATGGCCAAGGATCCGGCGAAGCGATTCCCGTCGGCGCTGGAAGTGTCGGACCTGCTCGCCCGCCGCCTCGCGGAGTTGCGTCACGCAGCAGAGGCGGAAGCGCAGCCAACCCCTGCCCGGCCCGGCGTAACGGATCGGTGGCGCTGGTGGGCCGCGGGCGCGTTGGCGACTGTCGTGGCGCTGGCGGGACTCATTATCTACATCACGCACGAGGACGGCACGGTCACGGAACACTCTGGAGTCGCAGTCAAGGTCGCCGTGCAGCCCGCAACCGCCGGACCGCGCTATGCCTGGCCCGCGGATCTGCCCGCGCCGGCCATCGTCCCCTTTGCTGCCGCTCAGGCCCGTGCTCACCAGGCAGCATGGGCCAGGCACCTCGGCCTGCCCGTCGAGTTTGCGAACGGTCTGGGGATGCAGTTCCGGCTGATGCCGCCCGGCGAATTCCGCCGCGGGAGCACGCCGGATGACATTGACGCGCTCTTGCCGCTCGTCGATCCGACGGATGAATTCCGGGAGGAGGCACTGAAGTCCGAGGCCCCTCCACACACAGTCGTTCTCACTCAGCCTTACTACCTCGCGACCTGCGAGGTGACGCAGCGCGACTACGCCGACGTGACGGGAGGCAACCCGTCATTCTTCTCTGCCACCGGCCGAGGACGGCAGACGGTAGCGAACCTCGACACCGATCGACATCCCGTGGAACTGGTGAACTGGAACCAGGCGACGGACTTCTGTAACCGCCTCTCCGCACGCGATCAGCTCACGGCTGCTTACGAATGGATTGGTGACGACCTCGTCGCCCGGCCCAACGCCGGTTACCGGTTGCCGACGGAAGCGGAGTGGGAGTTTGCGTGCCGCGCGGGGACGACGACCCGCTACGCCACCGGCGACTCCGGAGACGACCTCAAGAATGTGGCCTGGTATCAGTTCAGCGCCGGAGGCCGCACGCATCCGGTGGGTGAGCTGCAGCCCAATGCGTTCGGGCTGCACGACATGCTCGGCAACGTGTGGGAGATGTGCCGGGACGGCTGGGACAACGCGGCCTTTGTCGAGTATCTCGATCGGGACGCGGTCGACCCGACGGGCCCCTCCCTGCCGCGGCCGATGCACGTGTTCAAAGGGGGGAACTGGCGCAACTCGGCGCTGGGCTGTCGATCCGCGGCGCGCGGCGCGATGGGGCGCGCGCGAAGTGACAGTCGCGTGGGCTTCCGCGTGCTGCTGCCGGTTGACGCCGTACGGCAAATGACGCGCGACGGGTTACCGAAGCCACCCTGAACGGATTGACCGGAAACTCGTCAGTTGGCTCCGCGTTGGCGGGCTGGCAATGTCTCAGGCGGCGGGCGACCTGATCAGATCTGCCGTTGCAGACGCGCGCCACGGAGCCTGCCCGCCGGGCATGACGGCTCCCTGACTTGATCTGAGTCTTCACGTCGCCGGCTGGCCCCCCGGAATTCTCATCATTTCCCGACAATTCACTGACGGACTCCCGGCCGGTTTTTCGCACTTGGGAGTAGCCGCTGCGCATCGACGGACGGTGTTGCCCGGCTGCGGTCGTTGGACCCGGCGCTCTGACGATCCACCACGGACTGTTCCCGACCCAACGAGGACAACTCGCATGAACGCCCCACTTACTTTCGAGCGACTGGAAGACCGGCGGCTCCTGGCCGTCAGCGTCACGACGGGCAAGCAGGGACTGCTCAAGATTGTCGGCGACAGCGGCGACAACGAAGTCTATATCGACGGCACCGGCACTGCCGGCGAAGTGGAGGTGACCGTGGACGGCAGCTTTGTCGGCACGTTCAGCGGGATTAAAACGATTAACGTCAACCTGAAAAAGGGGGACGACGCGTTTGACGTCAACGGCATCCATATCGGCGGCGCGCTCAGCGTCGACATGGGGGCGGGCGACGATGAGTTCGACATGGACCTTGGCGATGAGGACAGCCTGTTCATCGGCGGCAGCGTCATCGTCAGCATGGGGAACAACCTGGGCGACGTCATCGACTGGGACAACACCGGCGGCGGGACGTTCATCATCGGGAACAACGTCACCATCCAGGGGGCGGCGGAGGCCGACATCGACGGCGACGGCGAAAGCGCCGGCATCGAAGAGGCAGACATCACCATCGGCGGGTTCCTCAAGATCACCAGCAACGTCGCCCGGGAAAGCGAGAACGACCTCGACGGCCTGACGCTCGAACTCGACGACGTCAACGTCGGCGGCACCACGATCATCGGCCTCGGGTACGGGGCGGACGTCGTGCAGATCGGAAACTGCAACTTTGCGCGACGCGTCGCGATTTCGCTGGGGGGCGGGGCTGACACGCTGCAGAACGGGCTCGAAGACGATCCGAACATCTTCGGCGCCGAGGTGACGGCCAACGGCGGAGGGGGCGACGACACGCTGGAGGAAGACCCGGGCAACGCCTATGCCGTCGCGCCCGTGGTGAGTGGATTTGAGACGGTGATTTGAAGCGAACGCTGCAACTGGCCCGGATTCCATACAGGGCGCTGGCGGCGCCGCACTCGACTTCGACGAATACCTGGAGTACCACGATGCTCAATCCTCTCATGGTCCCTGCGGGAATACCGCGAACCTGCCTTCACGCCTGTCTCAGGCTGCTCGCATTCTGGGCCCTTGTGCTGCTGCCGGGGCTGGCCTCCGCCGGGCCGATCCTCATGCCGGCCGGCTCCGACGTGTGGATGTTGTGGGAATCCAATCTGGCCCCGCTTGCGGATGAGAATCACGTTCAGGGAAGCAACCTGCCCGGACCAGCCCCTCCCAACGGCATCCCGCTCAGGACGTTCAGCAGTTTCGCGACCGGCTTCGCCGAAGTGCTGCCGGATCGCGTACGCGCATTTAACAGCAGCAATACAGCATCATTCATGTGGGCGTCGATGAACGACACGTACACCGTGCAGGGGAGTCTCGCCGGTCCATTCGACATCACGTTTGAAGTCGGCTATTCCGGCGAGTTCTTTTCCATTCCAGTCTTGTCCAGTCACGCGGTGATTGGCGTGGGCGCCCAGGTGGAGATTGGCACGTTCAATCCCGCCTCCTACCTGGCCTTCGAAACGGACCGGATCATCCCTTTCAGTGCCGGCACCGCTGCTACGGCGAACCTCACCCGCATCTCGGCCGCCCCGTTCACGAGTCCGTTCGACATCATGGCGACATATACCCGGACGGTGAACGTCGGGGACCAGTTCCAGGTCGGGATCGGCTTCTTAACGTCAGTTGGAGGGCTCGGCGGCGTCGATGGGCGAAACACGGGGACAATCAACATCACCGGCCTGCCGGAGGGGGTGTTCATCACGTCGAAGCTCGGCGGCCAGTGGGGAGACGCCGGGACCGCGGAGCCGGTCCCGGAGCCGGCGAGCCTGACCCTACTGGCAAGTGGCGCAATGTGTGCTGCGGGCGTGGGCTGGCGTCGGCGGAGACGGGCATCGTAAGCGAACCGCCCGTTTCTCGCGAGAATTTCCCATCGCAGTGTTGAACAGTGGCCGCAGCGGCGCTCTGCCCGTATCATGGAAGTGGGGCGAGACTGGGCGACCGCAACCACTGGCCAGGGCGCTGCGATGGACAACCAGACGAAAACCTTCACACGGCTCGATCCGGCCGAACCGACGAAGCGGCCGCGCACGCTGGAGCAGTTGACCGACGCCGACATTCACGCGGCCGACGGCCTCGTGCTGGTCGACCCGCAGCAGCCGGACTGGCAGGAACTGCTCTGGAGCGCTTCCATTGGCGACGGAGCGATCACGTCGATGACGCTGCAGATCGTCGAGATTGCGGTGGACAGCCGGAACCAGAGTGAACTCGGGGCTGCGCGCGGGCGCGTGCGAAGGATCAAGGGCGGGATGAGGTCGAAGAGGCTGCGTTAGCCGAATGCATCAACTCCCTTCCGGCTGCCTCTGATGCCGCTACGGCACGGACTCGGCCAATTCCGTCGGATGGAGGCTCAGGTACTCACGCACCTCCAGTTGCATCCGGTCGATCTCGGCCAGATACCCGGAAGCGGCTGCGTGGTCGTTTTCGCAGTTCGTCTCCACACGCCGCAGGTGGGCGAGCTGGTCCTGAAAGCGGGTGACTCGCGCCTGAGTGACCTTGAGTTGCTGGTCGTTCTCGATCATGGCTGTTTTGCCGTCACTTCGACGATGCCTCGAGGGTTGCCGTCATCCATACCCCGCCCGCCTGCGCAGCGACCATTCCACCGCCAGGAGCGCGAGAATCACTCCCCAGATCCACGGCGCGTCCCACAGCGGCTGGCGCGCCAGGAGGGCGTCTCCTTCCGACGTCGGCATGTCCCGGAGCAGGGCCGTGATGTCGGCGGCCGAATTCAGGACGCTCCCGCCTGCTTTGTCCGCGAGCGTCTTGAGCACTTCCGGACGCGGCTTCGGATCGAGGAACTCCCGTGCATCGGGCACGATGATGACCTTCGCAAATGCGCGGGCGATCTCTTTGCCGTCATGTGTCGCCACAATTTCGACCTCTCGTGTCGGTGCCACCGCGCCCGGTTGCAGGCCGGTCGTCAGCACCGGATCCTGTGCCGGCAACTCGCCTGCATAGGCCGTGCCTGTCGCAACGGCCAGCGCTGCAGCGGGGGACGGCGGCTGGTCCGTCTGCTGTGACTCGGGCTTGAAGCGGGCCGTCACCTGGTACGCGGTCGTCTCGCGCAACTGCTCGTCGTAGGCATGGGCCGTGAGCGCGATCGGCTGCCCCGTGCGGTAGATCACACGGTCGGTCTCGACGACCAGCCGCTTGTTCCCGGCGACCGAATTCTCCGTCAGCCAGCGGACGACATTCCGCCAGAACCGGCGGAAATAACGGTTGTCCCCCTCCCCCCATTGTGATTCGAACAGCCGGCCCCAGTCTGCGGTCGTGTCGGGGGCGAAGGCGAACGTCCGGCCGCGGCCGTAGGGCTGCGCGGCAAAGATCGGCATCACTCCGACCTGCGGGATGTCGCCGACGGAGACCGCCAGGACTGAGGCCGCCGGCTTGAGCCGTTCCATGTAGTTCGTGCCGAGGAACTGTGGCATGGCGGCCAGCACCCGGCGATTCTGTTCGGGATCCTCGACGATCCGCCAGACCGGATGCGACTGCGCCTCCTCCGGCACGCGGACATTGAACGTGTGATAGGTCCAGCCGCGTCCCAGCGCGCCCCCCTTCATGTCGATCGGGATGAGCTGATCCCAGACGGTCTGGTCCCAGTTCCCCGAGCCGAAGCTGGTGTGCCCGCCGACCATCGCGAAACCTCCGCCGCGCTCGTTGACGAGCTCGACCGTCCATTCGAGCTGCTCGCGCGTGAAGGCCCCCATCGAGATGTCGCTGCAGATCACGCAGTCGTACTGCAGGAGTTCCTCGCGCGTGGCGGGGTAGCCGCGGAGGTTGTCGTCCACGCGGATCAGCCGCGGCCGCTCGACGTACTGCTGGTCGGCCACCATCGCGACGCACTCGATGTCCTTGTCTTCGATCAGCGCGTCGCGGACCCAGCGGTATTCATTGGCTCCGGTCCCCTCCATGTACAGCACCTTGATCTTGCGGGGAGCCCTGGTCAACTGGAATGGAACGCGATTGTTCTGCGTGGTGACTTCGCCCGCGAGCGGCGGCGCCTCGAGCACGAGTTCTCCGTAATCCGCTTGCGCTTCGACGACGAGATCGAACGGCTGCGGCGACTCGGCGAGAGTGACCGGCAGCGTCGCGAGCGGCGGCAGTTCGGGACGGTCGGCCGACTTCACCTGCAGCACGACCCGCTCCCCCGCATAGCCCGTGCCGCGCACCGCGCAGTGGATCGTTGCTTTCTGGCCGATGTCGACTCGCGGCGGTACGACCAGTTCCTCGATCGCCACGTCACCGCGCACGTCGTTGCCGCCGAGCGGGTAGACGTGGAGGGGGACCTGCATCTGCTCAAACGCGGCGGCCAATTCGCCCAGCCGGTCGGCGTCCTGGACGGCGCCGTCGGAGAAGACGACGACCGCGCGCGGCGGCTCGCGCGAGAAGCGGGACGGCAGTTGTTCCAGCGCCGCGGCCAGCAGGCTCTGGTCGTCCTGCGGCGCCAGTTGCGACAGGTCCGCCGCTGAGCCGAGCGATTGCCCGAACCGGTACAGCAGCACCTGCGGCCGGACGTCGCCGGCGGGGAGTTGCTGGTCGACGCTCTGTATCACCTGCTGCGCCTGCAGCGAGCGGCTGGCGGGCTGGTCGAGGGCCATGCTCCGCGAAGCATCGACCAGGAAATGCACCTGGGGCGGCTCGGCTGGCAGGCGGTGCTCGCTGCGGACGACGGGGTTCAGCAGGATTATCAGCAGGATCGCAAGAACGAGCAGCCGCGGGATGAAGACCAGCCAGCTCCGCAGCCGGTCGGAAATGGCGGTCCGCCGGCCGACGATCACCAAGGCGACGAACGCTGCAATCAGCGCGTAATACACCCATCCGGAGTAGGGGCGGGACCACTCCCACATGGCCTACCTCAGATCGTCGGAGAGGGTGCGGTAGTACTCGTCGACCAGCTTGCGGTACTCGGGCGGGACGGGCTGGTCCGAGTCCATGAGCGCGCCTGCGAGGATCGCTTCCTGGATCTTCGTCTGCAGCACTTTCGAGATCTCGTTGTAGCCGCCGACGTAGCGGATCTGGTCGGGGGTGTACTCTCCCTCGCGAGGCTCACGGCGCTCGCCGCCGCGGTACGGGGCGGGGCCATGCTGTGTACTGGATTCCGAGGATGAATTGTTCGTCCGTCCGTTCTGGGGATTACCATCGTTGTTTGCAGCGGACTCGGACTGCGAATTGGACGGACGACCATTGTCATTTTTCCCGTCGCGCAAGTTGCGCAATGCCTCCGCCAGGCGCTCATCGCCGGCGGCCAGAGCATCAAGTCGCGGCTCGAGTTCCTGCCACTTGCCTTCAGCGGCTGACTCGCGGGCGGCGTCCCCTTCTCCGCGGCGCAACTGTTCGATGAGCCGCGCCAGCTGCTCCTCCAGCGCCATCAGCTCTTCAAGCTGCGGCGTGGCGTAATCGCGGTGGGCCTGGCTCAGCGCGCGGCTCAGTTCCTCGAGCTGTTCGCGGGCCTGCGTGGCCCCCAGCGCGGCCTGGCCGAGTTCCTGCTGGCGCAGCGCGTCGGCCGTCTCGCGCATCTGGTCGGCGATGCCGCCAGGCGGGTTCTCCGCGTCGATCTCCTCGAGTTGCGACTTGACTCCGCTGTGTTCGCCGACGGCGTCTCGCCGCAGGGCGTCGAGCAGTTCGGCCAGCATGTCGGTGCGGGCGGCCAATGCGGCCTGCTCATCTGCCTGCGACTGCGGATTTGCCGACGAACCCTGACTCTGTTGCGCCTGCTGCCCGGACGAACCGGACGATTGTTCCTGCCCGGAATTCGACGATTGCGAGCCGCTCTGTCCACTCTGTGCCGACTGCTGCGTGCCAGACTGGCTGTTCGACGACGGGTTCTGCTGACCCGACTGATTGGCAAGCTGCTGCTCCAGCGACGCTTCGCGCAGCGCGAGGTCCTGGGCCATCTGCTGCGCCTGCTCCAGCCGCTGGCCGAAGTCGCGGGCGTTCATCGCCGCCAGGTGCGCGGAGAGCTGTTCCAGTTGCTCGGCGGCCCGTTCGCCCTGCTGTTGTGCCTGGTCCCCCTGCTGCTGGTTCAGGGCGTCGAGGCCGCTCTGCATGGCGGCGGCGGCCTGCGCCGACTGCTGCCGCGCGGCGTCGCTGGCGGCGTTCATCTGCTCCAGCGCGCGTTGCAGGGCCGCCAGTTCGTCCATCAGTTCCTGCTGCTTCTGCGCCGCGTCCGCCCGCGCCTGTTCGGGGGACTGCTGATTCTCAGTCGCGTTCTGGGACTGGTTCTGCGACGAATTCTGGGCCGATTGCTCATTCGGATTCGATTGCTGCTGCTGCGAGGACTCATTTGGCTGCGACTGCGACGGGCTGCTTGACGAAGAACTGCTGGATGAGGAGCTCGACGACGAACTGCTCGGGTTCTGGCAGGCCGCGCTCGCCTGCTGCGACCACTTGCGTTCGCGTTTGGCGAGGTCTTCAAGCTGTTTCCGCGCCTGTGCGAGTTGCTGCTGCTGGTCCTGCTGCTTCGGCGGCGGCGTGCGGAGTTTCTGCCGCATCTCGCGGTCGAATTTCTGGCAGGCGCTCGCGGACGAACTCTGGCTCAGCTTCTTGCGCAGGTTCTCGCGGGCCTTGATCAGCGACGCGAGAGCCGCCTGTTCGTTCTCCACGGCCTCCGGCAGCCGCGGCTCCGTCAGCGCTTCGATCGCCCCCTCCATGCAGAGCGCGGCGTCTTCGAGGAGCAGCACCGGCTCGCCCAGGGCCGCGAGGCCGTCGGCAAATTCGCGAGTTTTGTCGCGCAGGTCCGTCTCGGCCGTGAGCAGGCGCTGCGCCAGCCCTTCGGGGATCGACGCCTCCTGCCGGGCCGCGAACGACCGCACCAGGTTCTCCCGCTGGCGGGCGATCAGTTCCTCCAGCGTGGTCGAGCAGTTCTGGCACGACCCGCCCCCTTCCGCAAGCTGATACGCGATCTTGTACGGACGGATGTCGATAAACCGCAAAGGTGTTGTCGTGCGGCGAGGCTCGCCGAAGTACATGTCCTCGGCAAAGGCGTGGTACGTCACGCTGTCGGTGAAATCGAGTCCGTGGTCCTCTAGCAGCAGGTCGACCGCGCTCCGCACCGTGTCGGTGGCCCCCTCGCCGCTCCCTTCCCACAGCGGCTGCAGTTCGCCGTCGTTGACCTGCATCAGCAGGCCGACCTTGTGCAGCCCGACGTCGTCTTTCGCTTCCACCTGCAGGGGGACTTCGGTCGTGGCCGTGACGACCAGTTCCTCGGGCGGTTCGACGAACGCGATCTCCGGCCGCTTGTCGATCTGCACGCGAATGCGCACGGGCAGCGGATCGAGCGTGATGCCGTCCGCCGCGGAGGCCGTAATCGAGCCAGAAACGCTGGTGCGCAGATCATCCAGGCGCGTCTCCAGCAGATTGCCGCTCGGCGTCAGCGGGAGGTCGGCCGGCGGAGCCGCGTCGGATTCGGACTGACCGCCGCTGCGCGTGAAGGCCAATTGGCCGTCGGCCGCGGGGCGGTTGAGCGTGAGTTGCACTTCGACCGTGGAGCCTTCGAGCACGCGCAGGTGGAGCGGCTCGGGTTTCGTGTCGCTTAGAGTAGTCGCGTCACTCCGGGTCGCGGGCCGGGTGTCCGCCGGTGCGGCGTCGTTCGCGTCATCGAGTGTCTCGTCGACGTTGGTCTTCACGACTTCCGTCGGCAATCCAGTGTATGCCGGCGGCGTGATCGTCGCCTGCCACTCGGCCACTCTCAGCGGCTGGAGGACACGGATCGAACCGGGAGGCAGCGGCAGCGGTCCGGCGACAACCTCAAATTCGAGGTCCGCCCTCAGGTCGGCGAGCGTTGCGGCGACTATGCCTGACAGGCCCGTCTCGGGATCGACTTCGACGTCTTCAGGAGGCGCGAGGTCAACGTTCGTCCAAGCGACCTGGCTCCCCGTCGGTCGATAGCGCAGTTGCGCCGACGCCACCGGACGTCCGGTGATCTCGGCCGTCACTTCCACTGACTCGCCCCGGCGGACGGTCGACTCCTGCGGCGTGAACGTCACTGTCGTGTAGTGCCACGGGACGAGCAGCGTCCGCCCGGCGGCAGTGCGAAACTCCGACGACGATGCCAGCGAGAAGACCCAGATCAACCCGCCGGCGATCGCGATGAGGATCGCGTATCCCAGCGGCCGGCCGCTCACGGCCCCGTCCCAGTCGACCCGTTTGACCGCCTGGTAGGTGTCGCCGCGCATGGCGTCGAGCAGGTCCGGCGAGGCAGCGGCGGGATGGGCCTCTTCTTCCTGATAGTCGAGTGTCGTCCGCAGGCGTTGGCCGATTCCTGAGACCTGGTGCTCGACGTCGGCGGCCGTCTCGTGGACGGTGTAGCTGCGAATCCAGCGCTTCCATCCGGCACTCAGCGCCGCGACGCCTGCAAGTGCAACGAGACCCAGCCATGCCCCGCGGACCAGGGTGGGGACCTCCCACAGATAGTCGGCGAGCGCCATGACGAGCAGCGCCAGCCCGGCGATCGTCCCGGCGATAAGCAGCCCGACGATCGCGCGCTGCAGGACGACCCGGCTGCGGGTGTCCCCGAGGCGCTGCGAGACGAGCCGCAGGGCCTCCTCCGGCGGGACGGACGGTTTCGAGCGGCGGCGCGGGGGACTGGCAGTCGACATGAGATTCAGTCCTCGATTGTGAGGGCACAGAAAGAATAGACTAATCCACAACGGCCGCGACGTGCAATGAACGTTTTTCCGCCACTGGTGGATCAAAAACGGGTGAAATTGATGTCCGAACTGAAATCATGTGGCGTCCTGGTCACGCTCGGACGGCCGATCACCGAATTCCTGCTCATGCGCCACCCGACGCGGTGGGACATCCCCAAGGGGCACGTCGACCCCGGCGAGACGGAACTGCAGTGCGCGCTGCGCGAGCTGTGGGAAGAGACCGGCATTCCGGCGGACGCCATCGAGTTGGACGAGGACTTCCGCTTCACGCACCGCTACCTCGTGCAGGGCTGGCGCTCGGGGGGCGAGACGTGGCCCAAGACGCTGGTCGTGTTCCTCGGCCGGCTGACCCGCGACGTGCCGATCCAGACAAGCGAGCACGAGTCGCACCAGTGGTTCCCCTGGCAGCCGCCGCATCACATCCAGGAGCAGACGATCGACCCGCTGCTGGCGGCGGTGGAGGAGTATGTACGGGGACTGTAACTCGCGGAGTGCAGTTTTCTGATTTTCGGAGTGCGACGACTTGTCGCGGCGTTAGGATTTTTCTTTTTGATCAGAGCGAAAACGACAACCGAAATTCAGAAAGCGGCGACAAGTCGCCGCACTCCGAAAATTACAATGCGCCTGCGTTCACCGCCCGCTCCGCCTGCGCCGCCAGCACGGCGACAAGTTGATCGAGGTGCGCGAAACGGGAGTCCGCCGTGTCGCCGCGCGCAAAACGGGCGTAAATCTGCTGCACGATGACCGCGAGCTTGAAGAGGCCGTAACAGTAGTAGAAGCGCGGGTTGGACACCGCCCGACCGGTTTGTTCACGGTAGCGGTCGACGAGTTCCCGTCGCGTCAGGCTGCCCGGGAGCGCCGTTGGACCGAACGCTGCTTCGCGAATGGCCGGAGGGTCACCCGCCTCGACCCAGTAAGCAAGCGTCGTCCCCAGATCCATCAGCGGGTCGCCGATCGTCGCCATCTCCCAGTCGAGCACGGCCACGATGCGCGTCGGGTCATCGGCGGCCAGCATCACATTGTCGTACTTGTAGTCGTTGTGAATGACCGCGGTCCCGGCCTCGGCCGGCAGGTTCTCGCTCAGCCAGCGGGCGACGCGGTCCATCGCCGGGACGTCAGAAGTCTGCGCCTGGGCGTAGCGCTTGCTCCAGCCCGTCACCTGCCGCTCAACATAGCCCTCCGGCTTCCGGATGTCGGCGAGCCCGGCAGCCTGGTAATCGAGTGAATGGAGCGCGACGAGATTGTCGATCAGCGCGCACGACAGCCGGCGGGCCAGGCCGGAGTCGATCGTCATCCCGGCCGGCAGCGTCTTCCGCAGGATCAGGCCGCGGCGGCGCTCCATGACGTAGAACGCCGCACCGATCACGGATTCGTCGTCGCAGTACAGGTAGGGACGCGGTGCGGGAGGATAGACGTCGCAGAGTCGCGAGAGGATGCGGAACTCGCGTCCCATATCGTGGGCCGACTTCACCAGGTTGCCGAACGGCGGCCGACGCAGTACGAACTCGGACTCGCCGATCCGCAGCAGGTAAGTGAGGTTCGAATGTCCCGCCGGAAACTGCTCGACCGTGATCGGGCCTGTTGCATCGGGCAGGTGCTCGCGCAGATACGCCGCCAGCCGCTCGGCCGGCAGTTCTTCCCCCGGACGAATCGGGGCCGGAGTGTTGAAGTCCGTCGCCATACCCACCTCCCTTGCGTCAGCGGTATGTCCACAACCCGGGGTCATCAAGGTGCGGCACGCCGTTAAAGCTGTCGAGCGTCAATCGCTCCGCCGTGAAGACGAACTCCGTGAGCGAACTGTTCCGCAGCCGCCAGTTCAGTTGCAGCGCCGCTTCGTCGGATATTGCCAGCGCCCGCTGCACGACGCCACCGATGAACCCGCCCGATGTGAACACTGCGATGCGCCGGCCGCGCCCCGGATTTTTCTGCAATCCGCGAATCACACGCTCAACGCGGCGATGAAAGTCCGGCCAGCTCTCCACGCCGGCGTCAGTCGAATCCGTCTGTTGCCAGTGTCGCACCAGCGACTCAAACATTCGCTGAAATTTCTTGAAGCGGTCCATTTCTCCCGCGGTTTCATGAAGTGTCTCAACAAGCTGTGCGAACCCGGCATCTCTCTGAGCAAACTGCGGGGCGAGCCGGTGCAGCAGCCCGTGCAGGTCGTATTCGTCGAGGTCCTTCAGCACGACCGGTTCGGGCCAGTTGAGTCCCGCAGCGCGATACGCCTCACCCGTCAGTTCGGCTGAACGTCGCTGTCGCAGACGGGGGCCGGTGTAGACTTCATCGAACACCACTCGCCGCGCTGCCCAGTACTCTCCCAGATTTCGCGACTGCTGCTCCCCCACCGCTGACAGCCGGTCGTAGTCGTCGGAGAAGAACGACGCCTGCCCGTGCCGAACCAGCGTGAGCAGGCTCATGATTGTCCCCCCAACCGGTCCTGCAGCCGCCGCATCCCGCGCAGCCACCGCTCGTAGTCGTCCGCCTTGTGCTGAAAGTACTTCGCGACTTCCGGGTGTGGGAGGATCAGGAACTTCTCGGCTGCCAGTCCGGCGATCACGCAATCGGCGACCGCCTCCGGGTCCAGCGCCGATTCGCGGAGATGATCGGCGATGCCGCCGGTCGCCTGCTCGAGCATGGCCGTGCGGACCCCCTGCGGGCAGAGGCACGAGACCTTGACCCCGGCTGGTCCGTACGTGATCGCCAGCCATTCCGCCAGCCCGACGGCGGCATGCTTCGTCACCGCGTACGGGGCCGACCCAAGTTGCGTGAGCAGCCCCGCGGCGGATGCGGTCTGCAGCAGATAGCCCTCACCTCGGGCGAGCATTCCCGGCAGCACGGCCCGCGCCGCATAGACGTGTGCCATGACATTGACCTGCCACAGCCGTTGCCAGTCGGCGTCCGGCGTGTCGACGTCTCCCTGCAGACAGATCCCCGCGTTGGAACAGAACAGGTCAATCGGGCCGCATTCGTGAGTCGCGCGGTCGACAAGTCCAATCACATCGATCTCGCGCGCCACATCGCAGGCCACTGCCAGTCCGTCGAATTCCGCGGCCGTTGCGCGGGCGAGCGACTGGTCGATATCGGCTACGACAACGCGTCTGGCCCCTTCGGCGGCAAAGCGGCGGCAGAGTGCGCGGCCGATGCCGCTCCCACCTCCCGTCACGACGATGACTTTGCCGCGCACGTCCATAAGGTTTTCCGGCGTTATGTATGGCGGCGCAGTTCGAGCCGTGCGATCGCTTCGCGGTGGACTTCATCGGGGCCGTCGGCCAGTCGCAGCGTCCGGGCGGCTGCCCACGCTTCCGCGAGGAAGAAGTCGCCGCTCACGCCGGCCCCGCCGTGCGCCTGGATCGCCCGGTCGATGACCCGCAACGCCACGTTCGGCGCCACGACCTTGATCATTGCGATCTCGGCGCGGGCCGCCTTGTTGCCGACCGTGTCCATCAGATAGGCCGCTTTCATCGTCAGCAGGCGGGCCTGTTCGATCTCGAGGCGCGAATCGGCAATGTCGGCCCGGATCGTTCCCTGTTCGGCGAGCGGACGGCCGAAGGCGACCCGCGACTGCACGCGCCGGCACATCGCTTCCAGGGCCCGCTCCGCCTGGCCGATCAGTCGCATGCAGTGATGGATGCGCCCCGGACCGAGCCGCCCCTGCGCGATC
>CAZWGW010000061.1:0-16551 GCA_964633565.1 uncultured Planctomycetaceae bacterium | reverse complement strand
CGCTTCTCATCGACACGGGCGTACATCGCATTCACGTGTTCCACCAGTAAGCCCCGCAGATCGGCGTCGTCGGTCTCGGTGAGCGTCTCGACGCCATTGGGCATGTTCTTCACCGTGCGGCGGATCTTGTCGCGGTTTGCGAGCAGTTGCTCAAAGACCTTGTGGTCGGCTTCAAGCGTCGGGTCGTTGCGGCCGCGCAGCGGTCCGCGGCCAAATCGTGGGACGCGTCCCGGTCCGCGACGTCCGCGGACCTGCGCCCAGGCGGAAGTGGTCAGCAACCCGGCCGCCCCGGTCAGGCCGATCGTCAGGAACTGTCTGCGTGTGGGTGACATCGATATTCCTCCACGTGTCCGTGGTATTCATTTTGCGGGCGTCAACCGCAGCAGGCAGCCTGTTCATTCTGCGGCTGCTGCGCGGGGGAAGCCGCACGCTGCTCCTCTTTGACCTGGTTCCACGGCGCCCGGGCCAGCAGGAGCGCCATGCCGCACGTGTCGGTGACGCCGGCAAACACCAGTCCCGCACCGACGAACGCCGACAGCCACACGAAGTGGATGTTCACGAAGAACGCCAGCAGCGCTCCGATCAACACCAGCGCGCCCGCCGCGATGCGGACCTGCCGCTCCAGCGAGATGGCTTTCTTGCCGCGCACGACCGGCAGCCCGGCGGCGTCCCAAGCCTGCGTGCCACCGATGACGTTGACGATGTTGCCGTGGCCGGCTTTCCGCAGTTTCTCACACGCCTGCCGGGCGCGGTTGCCCGACTTGCAGATCACGTACAACGGCTTGCCGGCCGAGCCGTTGCGCTCCCGCATGAGTTTTTCGGGGTCGAGGCGGTCCAGCGGCACGTTCCGGGCGAAGTCGACGTGGACTTCGCGGAATTCGAGCGGCGTGCGGACGTCAATCAGTTCGACACGCTCGCCGGCATCACGCCTGGCCTGGAGTTCGGCGACGGTAATGGTGGGAATGGTATTCATGTTGGTGTGGTCGTTTGGTGTTGGGTGGTTTGGTGTTTTCGAAAATGGTGGCGAGCGGTGGAGGCACTCCATTGGGTCCGACCACCGGCGGGCTGAACCGCTGATCGATCAACCGACACGCGTCGGCCGCTCGCCACACAGTCGTCTTTGAATTCTGCTGATTGCTGACGGCTGAAAGCTGACAGCTATGTCGATACCAACTCCTCTCTGGCGACCGGCAACTTCGACGCTTCCCACGCCTTGAAGCCGCCGACAACATCGAGCAGGTTGTCGTAACCGTGCTGCTGCAGCACGCTGCAGGCGATCGAGGAGCGGTAGCCCCCTTCGCAGTGCACGGCGACGCGCCGGTCGGCCGGCACTTCGTCGATCCGCTCTTTCAGTTCGTTCAGCGGAATGCTCAGGCTGCCGGCGATGATTCCCTTGGACTCACGCTCCTGTTCACTGCGGACGTCGAGCACCACCGGCTGGTCGTCGCCGCTCAGCAACTCATCGAGTGCCGGCGCGGTGACCCGGTCGACGGACTGCACGAGGTCCGGCCGCACCTCCAGCGCCGCCATGCCGTGACGCAGGTAACCAGCGACGTTGTCGAAGCCGATCCGCCCCAGCCGCATCACCGCCTCTTCTTCGTTCCCCTCTTCGGCGATGACGACAATCGGCCGATCGTGATCGAGCAGGCTGCCGGCCCAAGTCGCGTACTTCCCCTTGAGGCCCACATTGAGCACACCGCGGAGGTGACCGCCGGCGAAGTCCGCCGCCTCGCGGACGTCGACGATCTGCGCTCCCTGGTTCTGCAGACGCAGCACGTCGTCGAGCGACAGCGGCCGCAGCGAGTGCTGCATCGACTGTTCCAGGCTCGCACGCTCCTGCCGGTTCTTGATTGCGTCGTACACGAAATACTCGGGTGCGGCCGGCTGCTCCACCTGCACGAGCTTCACGAACTCGGCCCTGGTCATCGGCTGGAGCGCGTAGTTGTAGCGCTTCTGTTCGCCGATGGTGGAAACTGTCTCCTTGCTCAAACTCCTGCCGCACAGCGAACCCGCCCCGTGGGCCGGGTAGACGAGTGTGTCCTCCGGCAACCGTATCAGCTTGTCGTGCACCGAGTGGTACAGCATGTCGGCCAGTTCGTCCGACGTAACGCCGACCGATGCCAGCAGATCCGGCCGCCCCACGTCGCCGATGAACAGCGCGTCACCCGTGAGCACGGCGTGCGGATGCGTCTCATTTTTCGCGAGGTCGTAGACGAGGATCGAAATCCCCTCGGGCGTGTGGCCCGGTGTCTCCAGCACCGCAAGCCGCACGCGGCCGAACTCGATCACGTCCCCCTCCTTCACGGGGGTGAACGCGTATTCGGCCTGCGCCTTGGAGCCGAGGTAGATCTTCGCGCCGACCCGATCCCGCAGCTCGATGTGCCCCGCGAGGAAATCGGCGTGGAAATGGGTCAGAAAGACGTAGCGAATTGACCAGTTGTGGTCGCGGGCATCCTGCAGGTACTGGTCAATGTCCCGCTGCGGATCGACGACCGCAGCAACGCCGGTCTGCTCGTCGGCGATGAGGTACGACGCGTGTGCCAGGCAACCCAGATAGTACTGCTTGAGGATCATCGTGCTTGCTCCTTCCGTTGTGGCGGCGTTACGGGAAGACAAAGCAAGGGGTGTGCCGCGTTGCTGCCAATTGCTGGCAGAAATATGCAACCATTTTCCAGAATTCAGGTTGCGACTTGATTCTCGCACAATTTGAGCGTGGAACTCAGCCCGTCCAAATTCCACGCTAACCGGCAAACAGTAAACATGTTAACTTAACACGTTTGCTCGTTACGGGTTGAGATCGACCTGTCGGCACGTTGCTTGCGCCATTCATGTTCCGCGGGCTAGAATTCGCGGGAACAGAATCCCCTGAATCTCCCTGATTGCGCAATTCATGCAACATCTTCGTACCCCCGCCGTCATTGGTTTTTCGCTGTTTGCCTGGCTAGCGATCAGAACCACATCAGGCGATGACCCACCAGCGTTCCCAATCCGCAGCCTGCTGCCCAAGGACGAAACCGGGGCGTCGCGGTTCCTCGAGCAGCATCCCGAGTACGACGGGCGCGGCGTCACGATTGCCATCTTTGATACAGGCGTCGACCCGGGCGCGCCGGCTTTGCAGCAAACGACCGACGGCAAGCCCAAGATTATCGATGTGATCGACGCCACCGGCAGCGGCGACGTGGCAACGAGCACAGTCCAGAAGCCGATGGACGGCAAGCTCAAAGGTTTGACCAGTCGCGACCTGACGGTCCCTGCAGAGTGGATGAACCCGTCCGGTGAGTTTCACCTTGGCCTGAAGCGCGGCTTCGAACTGTTCCCGCCGGAACTGGTCGCCCGGTTGAAGCGGGAACGGCGGCAGAAATGGGACGCCGTGCAGCGTGCCCGCGAAGCCGATCTGCGACGTCAACTCAATGCGTCGGACGACGCCCATAAGCAGCCGTCGCCCACGGAGAAGAAGGAACGGGACGAGTTGCAGGCGCGGCTCGATGTGCTCGCGGACGCGCAGGCGAAGTACGACGATCCCGGTCCGATCTATGACTGCGTCGTGTTTCAGGACGGGCAGACCTGGCGCGCCGTTGTCGACACCGACGAAGACGGCGACCTGGCCGATGAGACGCTGCTGGCGAACTATCGAGAGGCGCGGCAGTATGCGTCGTTCAGCGCCGACTCGCAACTCAATTTTGCCGTCAACGTGTACGACGACGGGAACCTGCTGTCGCTCGTCGTCGTGGCGGGCAATCACGGGACGCACGTTGCCGGGATTACGTCTGCGTACTATCCCGATCAACCGGACCGCAATGGGATCGCGCCGGGAGCGCAGATCGTCTCCGTCAAGATCGGCGACACGCGGCTCGACTCAATGGAAACCGGCGCGGCACTTGAGCGTGCCATCAAGGTCGCGCTCGACCACGGCTGCGACCTGATCAACATGAGCTATGGAGAAGAGACGTCTGTCCCCAACCAGGGACGGATCATTGAACTGTTTTCTGAAGCGGTTAACGAACACGGGGTGATCTTCGTCGCCAGCGCCGGGAACGAGGGTCCGGCGTTGTCGACCGTCGGCGCGCCCGGGGGGACTTCATCCGCCATCCTGGGCATCGGCGCGTACGTTTCGCCAGAGATGGCGGCGGTCGAGTACACGATCCGTCAGGAACTGCCGGGGTTGCCGTATACCTGGACGTCGCGCGGTCCGACATCGGACGGTGATTTCGGCGTGGACCTGTTCGCGCCGGGAGGCGCAATCGCACCGGTCCCGGGCTATACGCTTCGACCGAGCGAGCGGATGAACGGCACCTCGATGGCCTCCCCCAACGCCTGCGGCGGCATCGCGCTGCTGCTCTCGGGGCTGAAGGCCGAACAGATTGCATTCACGCCGTACAGCGTAAAGCGGGCCGTGCAGAACACGGCCGATCCGGTGGAGGGGGTCGATCCGGCCTCGCAGGGGCCGGGTCTGCTGCAGGTGGATCGGGCGTTCGAGCACCTGAAGGAGTACGCCGGGACTCCCGGCGAAGGCCTGCGTTTCGACGTGCGAATTCCCGGCCGCGAGACGGCACGGGGGATTTACCTGCGTGAACCAACGGACACCCTGCACGATTTGACGTTCAATGTCAGCGTGTCGCCCCGCTTTCGACGCAGCGATCCCAAGACCGCGCATCTGGCGCTGGAGCTGCCGGTCACTCTGCAGGCGACGGCCGATTGGATCGACGTCGGAGCGTACACGCTGTTGACGGCCGGCGCGTCGATGTTTGAAGTTCGCGTCGATCCGCAAGGCCTGGAGCCCGGCGTGTACTTCGCCGAAGTCCAGGGGACTGATCCGGAGCGGCCTGAGCGCGGTCCGGTGTTCCGGGTTCCGGTCACCGTGGTCAAGACCACACCGTTCGACGAAGAACATCCCGGGTCGTTGCGCGGCAGTTGCGAACTCGGACCGGGGCAGGCGCAGCGGCTGTTCGTCGCCGTGCCGGAAGGGGCGACATGGGCCGACGTGAAGTTGTCGATTCCGGCAGACGACCCGGCGTCATCCGACGAGGGTCGTCGACGCGTGTTCCTGGTGCACTCACTGCAGCTTGTGCCGGGCGAGACGTTCGAGGAGTCCGAGTCCCTCAATTACGCCGCACTCGAGCCGGGCGGCGTTTCCGTTCACAGCTTTGACGTCGTGCCGGGGCGCACGCTGGAGGTCTGCCTGGCGCAATACTGGTCGAGCCTCGGCGCCACGCATCTCGACTACGAACTGACATTCCGTGGGTTACAGCCGGACGTGTTCGACCTCACGCTGCCGAATGACGGGAGTGCCACTCCGGTCGACGTGTCTGCGCAGTTTCGCCGGGAACGCTGTGAGCCGACCGGTTCGCTCTCGACGTGGCGGCAGTATGTGCGGCCGGCGGAAACAAAGACCTCCGTCCTGACGGCGGAGCGCGACCTGCTGCCGGAGGGCGAGCAGTTGCACGAGCTGCTGCTGACGTATGACGTTTCCCAGGCGAAAGACGGCCGCGCGACGTTGCATTTTCCCGAGATGGACCGGCTGCTCTACGACGCGCCGGTGGATGGGTTTTTCTGGACACTGTACGACGAGAACAAACGTTTCATCACGGCCGATGACATGGTTCCCGACGAGGTCTCGCTCCCGAAGGGGGAGTATCAACTGCGGCTGCAAGTGCGGCACACGGACGTGAAACAGCTTGAGGCACGCAAGGCGACCCTGCTGGCGGTCGATCGGCCGCTCGGGAAACGGCTGAACATCGGCGCTTACCGGACGCGACTGGATGCCGTGCGAGGGGGAGCCGAGTTTGCCGCGCGCGACCTTGAGCCGGGCGAGCATGCGATCGTCTGGTGGCAGGGGCCGGCTGCGGACGACGTGCCCGATGAATGCCAGCCGGGCGATCTGCTGATCGGCTCGGTCGACTATGTCGCCACACCCGAGGGGGAACCAGGAGCGGCATCGAGGCCCAGTGGTTTCCCGCTGCAGTTCGTCGTCCCGCCAGCGGCGGCCGCGGACGAGGAGTCGGTGGTGGCGAAACCGGCCGACGAACAGAAACCGACGACTGCAGAGCGATTGGCGAAGGAACTCCTCGAACTGCGGCTCAAGCAGTTGAACGGACTCAAGTGGCCGGCCGACAAAGAGGTCTTTGATCAGCTTGCGGCGCAGATTGAAGCGGAGCATCCGGGAGACCGGCGCGTGCTGGTCGCCCGGCTGCACGTGCTGGATCATGATGACCGCGAAGAGCGATTGCCGGAAGTCGTCGCGGCGGCGGATGCCGTGATCGCTTCGATCAACCGCGACGAACTGGCACGGTTCTTCGGCACCCAGATCGACGAGGACGACCCGGAACAGAAAAAGACGCTCAAAGTGCGAACGGCGGAGCGCGAGGACCTGGCCGATGCGCTGTATCGCAAGGGGCGTGCGCTCGGTTACATGGAACTGCCCGAGGTGGTGGAGAAGCATCCGATCGCGGATGCCGCCACGCACGACGCGGCGTTTGAGGAGAACTTCCGCGAGCTGTCGCGGTGGGTCGACACGACCGCCGACAAGTATTACCTGCTGCAGGTCCGCCGCGACCGCCGCAAGGGGCGGCAGGGGTTGGCGCTCGAACTGCTCAACCGCCATCTCGCGACGGAATCGCCGAACGAGGAGCACTTCGAGAAGCGGCGGGACATGTACGGCGAACTCGGCTGGGAGGACTGGCGCGACTACGAGCAGCGCTGGATGCTGATCCGGTTTCCGGCGGAGTATCAACCCTGACCGGCGCGCAGTCTGCCCGCTGAATGGACGCGGACCGCCGATCCTGCCGCTGCGCGTCAGGCACCGGTCACGTTCGCGCCAGCGGCGAGAGCCACGCGCATAACGCGCCGCCGACGGAAAGCGGCAGCCAGGCGCACAGCTCCGGCCGCAGCCAGCCCGTGCTCCCCAGCATCAGCATCCCCTGCACCGCGTCGTAAACGATGCCGACGGTCCCCATGCAGACGGCCACGTTTGTCACCAGGCTCATCCGTTCGCGCCGGGCAATCAGCGGCATCATCAGATAAATGCCGATCAGCGTCACCACCGGCCGAGTCAGCCGTTCGTGCAGACTCATCAACTGCGCGCGGCGCACACTCAGCCCGGCGTTCGGCCGGCGGATCCTCCAGATCAACTGCTGCGTCGACAGATACCGGTAGCTCGTACTGCGGTTGTACAACTGGTCAAACGACAGATCCGTGCGGATGAAAATGCTGTCCGGCGACTGCTGCGGGAGCACGATGCGCAATCCTGCTTCGGTGACCTTCAATTCCTCGAACCGGGGCGTGACGTGCTTGAGCAGCCAGCCGGCCGGATGCGTCTTGTTTTCCGAAAGCCAGGCGGCCTCTTCGGCGCGAACCGTGACCTGCTCCTGGACCAGCGGATCGCGCAACCGGAACTCCGCCTGCCGGATCGTCCGCCGGTTCAGGAACAGTTCCTGTCCGGTGACGAACATCGTCATCTGGCTGTCCCACGCCGGCTCGATTCCCTGGGCGTCGCCGGCGGATTCACCGTGCGCGACCTGCAGGTGCGGGGCAATCCGCGGCAGCACCCATTCCTGGTTGGCCGTGAGCGCGCCATTGATACACAACACGCCGAACACGAACGGCAGCGACAGCCGGTACAGCGGGATGCCGGCGGCCAGCAGCGGATGGATTTCGCCATGTTTGAGCGAGAGCGCCAGAGCGCACATGGCCGACATCACGGCCAGCGTGGGACCGGCGAGTTCAAAGACGAGACTGGAGTGGTAGACGTAGTGCTCTGCCATCAGGGCCAGCAGCTTCCGCGTCCCCTGCTCGCCGGCCGCGTGCTGAAAGTCATCCAGGTTCGTAAACCCGTCGGCCACGACATACAATCCCATCGCCGCAATAAAGAACACCACGAAGATGTGGAAGTAGCGGCTCAGCAGATACCGATCGAACGTCAACACGGCGGGAAAGTCTTCGAGGACGGTCTGCAGGGATTTGGGCCGGGATTACAGGGCAACCGGGCAATCTGGTCAATCGCAATTGGTCTACCTGAATCGCATTTACACCCGCGGCGGCGATACGGGGGACACCTCCCTCGGGGACGGTGCGCGCGTCAGCAAAACGCACCCCAGGATCCTGGCGTACGGCGGCGTCGATGAACTGAATGCGGTGATCGGGATAGCGTTGGCTGCCGGAGTCCCGACCGACCTGACGGACTGGCTGCGTCAGATTCAGAATGATCTGTTCGACGTGGGCGCCGATCTCTGCGTTCCGGAATTCGAGCCGAAGGCTGATCGCCCGCCGCTGCGTGTGATCGCCGGACAGGTCACACGCCTGGAACGCTGGATCGACGCACTCAATGAACGCCTTGCGCCGCTGACCAGCTTCGTGCTGCCGGGGGGATCGACGGCCGCGGCGCATCTGCACCACGCGCGGGCCGTCTGCCGGCGTGTCGAAACGGGCGTGTGGCGGCTGGCGCAGGCCGAAACAATCAATGCACAGGTGACGGCTTATCTGAACCGGCTGTCGGATCTGTTGTTTGTCATGTCCCGCATCTGCAACGACAACGGGCGGAGCGACGTGCTGTGGCAGCCGGGGCGCGGGCAATCAGAGGAATGAAAAACGTGTTCACACAGTATTTGTCGTGCTGGCCCGGTCGACGCGCAACACCTGGAGTCGCCGGATTGGCGCTGCTGCTGGTTCCAGGGCTGCTGTTCGCACAGGCGCGGGAACGTCCAAGCCTCGACGGCGTCGAGTCCCACGTCTACAAGCAGGTCGGGGACGTCGAACTGAGGCTGTATGCGTTCAAACCCACTGGGTGGCAGGCGACGGACAAGCGGCCGGCCATCGTGTTCTTTTTTGGCGGCGGCTGGCGGAGCGGAACGCCGACACAGTTCGTGCCGCAGGCGAAGTACCTCGCGTCGCGCGGCATGGTGGCATTGTGCGCCGATTACCGCGTGTACACCCGGCACCAGGCCCGCGTCAGCGACTGCGTCGCGGACGCCCGATCGGCCCTCCGCTGGGTCCGCGGCCATGCCGCCGAACTGGGCGTTGATCCGGACCGTATCGCGGCCGGGGGCGGCTCGGCCGGGGGGCATCTCGCCGCCGCCGTGGCGACGCTCGACGGCTTTGACGATCCCCAGGACGACAAGACGATCGTCTGCCGGCCCAACGCACTGGCGCTGTTCAATCCGGCGGTCGATCTCACCGCGCTGGCGGATGGCAACGCCAGAAACACGAACCGTCGTGACGCGTTGCGAGAACGGCTCGGCGCGACAGCCGGGGCACTCTCACCGGGCCAGCACATCATCCCGGGCGTGCCGCCGACGATCATCTTCCACGGCAAGGCCGATACGACGGTCCCTTACGAGCAGGTCGAACAGTTTGCGACCAGAATGGAACAGTGCGGCAATCGTTGTGAACTCGTCGGATATGAGGGCGCAAAACACGGTTTCTTCAACTTTGGCCGCGACGGTGGAAAGGCGTATTTCGACACCGTGCGGAGGCTGGATCAGTTCCTCGCAGGCCTCGGCTATCTCTCCGGCCCCCCGACGATCGAACTGGCCGAGTAGCTCGACACATGCTCCGTGCAGACGTGGCGATTATCGGCGGAGGGATCGTCGGCGTGGCGACGGCGTACCAGCTCACGCGCCGCTTTCCGGACAAACGCGTCGTCGTCCTCGAAAAGGAGGACCGCCTCGCCGCACACCAGACCGGACACAACTCCGGTGTGCTGCATTCGGGCATCTACTACCGCCCCGGATCGCTGCGGGCGCAGAACTGCCGCACCGGCAAGGCGGCCATGCAGGAGTTCTGTCGGGAGCAGGGTATCCCGTTCAACCTGTGCGGCAAGGTCATTGTCGCCGTCGATGAGTCCGAGCTGCCGCGCCTCCAGACCATCTACGAGCGGGGCCAGGCCAACGGTGTCAGTTGCGAGATGATCGATCGCGCGCGGCTCTGCGAGATCGAGCCGCACACGGCCGGCATCCGGGCGATCCACGTCCCCGAGGCCGGCATCATCGATTTCGCCCAGGTCTGTCGCCGGCTTGCGGAACTGGTCCGGGATGCCGGCGGGAACATCCTGCTGTCTGCGGAGGCGACCCGGGTCCGGCAGCAGGCCGACCACGTCATCATCGACAGCCGCGCGGGGGAAGTCGAAGCGTCCTACCTGGTGACCTGTGCGGGCCTGCATGCCGACCGCGTCACGCGGATCACGGGGCAGACGCCGGAGGCGATGATCGTGCCGTTTCGCGGCGAGTTCTTCAAACTCAAGCCGGAGGCGGAGTACCTCTGCCGTGGACTGATTTACCCCGTTCCGGACCCCCGGTTCCCGTTCCTCGGCGTGCATTTCACGCGGCTGATCGAAGGGGGCGTGGAATGCGGGCCGAATGCCGTGCTGGCCTTTGCCCGCGAGGGTTACACCAGGACGACCCTGAACCCGTACGACCTCGCTGAATCGCTGACCTACAGCGGGTTCCTCCGGATGGCGCTCAAGTACTGGCGCACCGGGCTGGGAGAGATGTGGCGTTCCGTCAGCAAATCGGCGTTCGTGACGGCCCTGCAGCGGCTGGTGCCCGACATTCGCGGCGAGCACCTCGATCCCGCGCCGGCCGGCGTGCGGGCGCAGGCGCTCGGCCGCAACGGTGACATCGTCGACGACTTCGTCATTCAGTCGTCGGAACGGATCATCAACGTCGGCAACGCCCCCTCTCCGGCCGCCACGGCGGCGCTGAACATCGGCAACATCATCGTCGACAAGCTGTCCGACCGGCTCTCCTGATGTGCGATGGGGCGGAAACCCTGTCCCGGACTCGTCTTTCCCCATTTCCCGCCTTGTGCTACAAGCCCGCCGCAATCCGGCGTCCCCGCCGCCGGGCGTCATGTCGTCCTTCCGGCCCGGCCATGACGACGGGGACGCGGTCAGTCCGGTTTCACGGATCTGCCAGAGAGTTCCCCATGCAAAGCACATTCTGGAAAGCGGTCGCGTTGACCGGTGTGATCAGCATCGGCTGCTTCGTCGTCTATGAAGTGCATCGCCGGATGCCGAAGCAACCGGGCGAAACCACCCCGGCGAGAGAATTCCAGGCACTCGACGGACAGCAACCGGGCGGCGAGAACGGAGACCCCGATTCAATCGGAGCGCTGGACGATACGCTGCCTCCCGCGCAGCAGGAACCGGGAGCCGGCGAGTACGCGAGTGACGTTGGCCACGTGGCTGCTGATGCGAGCGGTGCGGCCCCCTGGGAGTCGATTCCGCAGCGCACAGAGAGTGCGACGGCGGCCCGCGACGCCAGCTTCCTCAATGTGATCGAGTCCGCGGCGGCCTCCGACACGGAGGATTCAATCGCGCCCGAATCGCAAACAGATCCCTCTGCGACATGGGAGAATGGCGGCATTGCCACAGCCGACGGTTCGGCCGTGGAGCCGCTGTTCGGTACGGACCAGTCAGCGCTTCCGGGCGCATGGGAAAACGAGCCAGGCTCGGCGGATGGTGCACTCCCTGGTCGAACGGTGGCGTTGGAGTCCGCGGGTGACAACAGGGGCGACTTGCAGGCTGAATCCGCGATCGGGACAGAGGACACCGTCGAGCGCGACATTCAGCCGGCCGGCGGCACGGAATTCCCGGCGGATTCCACGACCGACGACCCGTTCAACAGCAGCGGAGGATTGGAATCAACGGCCGCCATGCCCGATGCGGACGTGGTCGGGCAGGAACCGGCCGACCTGTCTGGTACGTCGCCGGGCGGACCCGCGCTCGATCGAAGCGCCGCGGGCGGCGGCCTGCGTGACGCCGCCAGCGGCCGGGCCGCCCTGGCAGAACCGCATCCATTGCCGGGGGTCTCCGCGGAACCGCTGGCCGATGGGACCCTGCCGGAGATCGCCGAGGGGAATTCGACGTTCGATCCGTTTGCGGCGAGTGGCGCCCCGACGCTGCCCTCTGAAGGGAGTCCCGAATCGCCGGAGTCCGCATCAACCGACAGCCCCTTCGCAACGGACGAAGCGCCGCCGGAAAGTCATGGCCTTGCGGCGCCGCAGGATTTTGCTCCGTTCGATGCCGCCGAACCTCTGAGCGGCGGCTCCGAGGGTACAAATGGAGCGGCTTCCCCGGTGGTGCTCCCCGCGGATGCTCCGGCGGAATTCCCGATCGGATCGGACCGTCTCCAGCCGGACGCGCTGACGCCGGCGGATCAGGCGCCCGCGATGATGATCACGCCGGCTCGCGAGCGCCGCCCGGACCGGACCAATTCACTGCAACCCGCCGTCCCGCCACGGCGCGACTTTACCGGCGACGGCACGCTCACGGCACACTCCCCCTCCGGCCCGCAGCAGCCGGAACTGAAGATCGAGAAAGTGGCCCCGCCGGAGGCGACGATCGGCGAGCCGCTGGTGTATGCGATTCGCGTGTCCAATGTGGGGCGCAGCGCCGCACACGAAGTGATTGTCGAAGACCGCATCCCGCGCGGCACGACACTCGACGGCACGATCCCCCGCGCCGAACTGACCGAGAAGAAACTGCTGTGGCGGCTCGGCACAATTGAGCCCGGCGGCGAGCAGATGATCCGCATCCGCGTCGTCCCGACCGAAGCCGGTGAAATCGGCAGCGTGGCCACCGTGCGGTTCGTCGCCGAGGTCGCCGCCGCGACCGTCATTACGCGGCCCGAACTGTCGCTCGAAATGACGGCCCCGGGCGAGGTCGCCGTCGGCGAGCAGGCGACATTCCATTTCAAGGTGGCCAACACCGGCGCCGCCGATGCGCGTGACGTGATCATTCGCAGTCTGTTGCCGCGGGGGCTGGACCATCCCGACGGCAACGACGTTGAATACCCGCTGGGGCGTCTTCGCGCGGGCGAGGTTCGCGAAATCGAACTGACCGTGCTGGCAAAAGAGGCCGGACAGTTGCGCAGCCAGGGCCTGGTCGCCATCGGCTCCCGGACTTACGCGGAACAGGAGTCCCCCGTGCTGGTGATCCCCTCGCGGCTGATCATCCGCCGGGAAGGTCCGGCCCGGCGGTTCGTCGGCCGCAAAGCCGACTACACCACGACCGTGACCAACCGTTCCAGCCGAGATCTGCAGCAGGTCACCGTGGAAGAGCAGTTGAACCCGGGACTGGAACTGGCCGCCATGCCGCAGGACGGCCAATTCGATGCGCGGAAGCGGACGATTACCTGGAAGGTCCCGCTGATCCGCGCGGGGGAATCCATTCCGCTCAAGACCAGCGTCGTGGCCCAGTCGCCCGGGACGCTGGAGAGCATCGTCCGCGCGAGCGACGCCGGCGGCAACAAGGCCGCATTGGCGTCACGACTCGAAGTCGCCGGTTTCTCGGCGCTGGCGGTCGACTTTGAACACGCCGGCAATCCGGGTCCGGTCTCGGTCGGCGAACAGGTGTCGTTCCGGCTGACCGTAAAGAACCGCGGCACGGCCCCGGCCGAAGGGGTCCAGGCGCTGTTTGAAATTCCGGAGCATCTGGAGTTCGTGCATGCCGACGGCCCGGTGGCCTACACGCAGGAGGGGCAGGTGATCCGGTTCTCGGCCCTCGATGAAATCGCCGCCAAGGACGAAACGTCGTTCAACATCGTCCTCACGGCGGCGGAAGCCGGCACGAAACGGGTCACCGCCGAACTGACGACGCCGACACTCGCGGAACCGCTCCGCAACGATCAGGCCGTTGTGGTCGAGGCCGACGAGTAGCCCGCGGCGGAAGTGCAATGTAGAATGGGTCAGGCCGAAACCCGGTCCCGGCGCGCCGGGACCGGGTTTCTTGTTGCTCTCGGAGTTTTTCACCTCGACGCCCGAATTCTACGCGAATTCGGCTACGACGGCGGCTCTCCCCGAGTTCCTGGCGAATTCGGCTACATGACTTTCGCGACCATGCCCGCACCCACCCGTGACCTGCTGGAAACCTTTCCAAACCCCTGCCCGGACCGGGACTACACGATCGAATCGATCTGCCCCGAGTTCACGTCGCTCTGCCCGAAGACGGGCCAGCCGGACTTCGGGACGCTGACGATCTCATACGTCCCCGACAAGCTCTGCTTCGAGCTGAAATCGCTCAAGCTCTACCTGCAGCAGTACCGCAATCACGGGGCGTTCTACGAAGCGGTCACGAACACAATCCTCGACGACCTGGTCGCCGTGACGCGGCCGCGGTCGATGAAGATCGTGGCGGCGTTTACGCCTCGCGGCGGCATCCGGACGAACGTGATCGCCGAGTATTTGCCGCGAACATGACGCGCGCAGCTCGAGATCCTGTTGGCTCGGACGACCGGTCCATCGAGGCTACTTACCCCCGATCACACCGGACTGCAGGTCCTTGACGACCTCCGCCAGCAGGGCCGGGTCGGCCTTCTCCGTCACGTGCGCGATGCGCGACTCGGGGACCTTGAGCCGCGTCATCGTCTCGGCGGCCTGGTTCCACAGCCGCTGTTTCTGCTTGTCGGTCGTGGCAAGGTACAGGCTGGTGACGAGTTCCCCCAGCTTCTGCGCGTCGATCTGGTCGCGGTTCTCGTAGTAGCGCGAGATGACTTTTTTCTGGTAGTTGGAGTATTCGCGAGTCATGGCCGTAGCCGCGGATGCCGCATCGAGCGCACCGCGATGGCGCGATGCACTGCCGCGGACTGTGTGAGGGTGAGGCTTAATTCGAGGTCAACGACGAGTTGCGGCCCGTCCGCGGATATTCATCCGCGGCTACGCGTGTAGTTTTCGATCTGTCACGCCAACAATATGCGAAAAAAGCCACGGCGGCGCCGATGCGCCGCCGTGGGTTGAAAGCAGGCCGTTGAAAGGTCAGTCTGACTAGAATTCGTCGCCCTGGATGCTCTCACCATGCCGCTGACCGGCGGGCGTGGTGAGGTTGAACCAGACGACGTCACTGATATTCTGGGAGACGGTGCGTCCACTGCCGTCGCCGAAGAACACATTGACGATGCCCGGATGCAGCGAACTCGGCCGCGGCGCCAAACCTTCCCCCGCGGTGTTCACGTTGTTGTTGATTTTGAACGAAGCCAATGGCGTTCCGTTGAAATTGATCCCCATGTACGTCGCCGCTGACCCGTCCGTCGCATACCGCAGGGCGTTGCTCTTGGTGCTGTACAGTTGGCCGTCAGTCGGACCGAGGCCGTTCACGACCGTGTCGTTGGCGGCATACTGATTGGCGGTCCCATTGTCCTGCATCGCGACGACGTATCCCGTCTCGTTGATGTAGAACCCCCACCACTTCGTGGCTGCAAGGTTCTCGGTCAGCATGACGGTATGGGATTGACCGTCTTTCATGTTGTCGAGGCGACTCCTGTACCCGCCGTTGAACAACTCCTGCCAGAAGACCCCGTTGTCCTGGGTCGTGTCGACGTCGTCCGAATTGATCGCGCCACTGCCATTGAAGCTGTAGTCGTAACCAATTCCGGATCCATCCACGCCCGCGAAGTGCACGCCATTCAAAGCGGCCACGGACGTCAGGGATGCCACACCGTACGTACTTGTCGTCAAACCGGCGTTGACGCACTGCGACAGGTTGCCCCCGACTTCTGCGTTGGAGTCGTCCGGGCAGGTGTAGACCTGGATCGCGGTATTGCGCAATGCCTGGACCGAGTCCGGACTCGGAAAGGCCGGTGGGTTCGGCGCGGTGATGCGATCATACAGTTGCTGCATTTCCAGATACGGAAGCAACTGCACCGACCAGGGAACGCCAACGTAGGCAGCGCCCGCAGGATCGAGACTCCGTACGGAGTTCGGATTGCCGCCGTTCGTGAGCAGATAGGGAAGACGGCCGTTCTGGGCGCTCGCGAACGAGTGCAACGCCGTGCTCACGTTCCGCATCTGGCTTTCGCACTGAATCCGGCGGGCCGCCTCGCGGGCGTTCTGGATGCCCGGCAGCAGCAGGGCCATCAGCACGGCGATGATCGAAATCACCACCAGCAGTTCGATCAGGGTGAAGCCGCTGCGACGGCGCTGTGGTTGACGACGGGTGCGGGTCACGTGCATGGGTCTTTCTCCGGAGTGCCGGTCGTGTCGTGGACGGACGGCCAGTCCGTCCTGATGTGTGAATCGCTCGGGTTAAATCGGTTGTACGCTCAGTCTGCAATTCCGGACGGCGTCCAGTCCGTCCCTGCGGCATCAAAAACCACCTGCTTCGAGTCGCGGCACCCGTTGCAGCGGACCGCGGAAGGGGCTGCTGCAAAGTGCATCGGGCCGCAGGTTCGGCCGCCCTCCATTATGACGCAAACGGAATCGAAACAGAAGGAAATCTGAGCCGAAACCGGTTGTTTTCAGCGGGTTGGGCGTCGAAACCCGTTTCCCTGGACCACGACTTACGCAAGTTGCGGACCGGATGAGGGGCTGGGACCAAGGAATCCCGGGCCGCGAACGAAATGTGATACGCGAGTCGTCGGCCGGAATCAACGGAAAATGTGGCAGAGCGGGCGAGCGATGGGGCGGAGGCGGTGAGTGGTGTCGGGTTGTGTCGCCAGCCAGATTCGCCAGGAATTGGACTGGCGGATCTGATCGCAGATGCGGTGCCGCCAGTCATCATAACCCGAGCGTCAGCGAGGGCCGGCGCCAATTGGTGGCCCAGTCCCCCGCTCAGACTTCTCAAAG
>CAZWGW010000060.1:0-16567 GCA_964633565.1 uncultured Planctomycetaceae bacterium | reverse complement strand
GACGTCGACTACACCTACCCCGACATCAACAGCCTGTTTCTCGCCTACGACGCCGTCATCCCCTATGACACCGACGGCAATGGGACCGTGGCGGCCGGCGAAGGTCTGCGCGTCGTGATTCCCTCGTTCTTCCGCCCGCAGTTGTATCCGGATCGCCGGGCGCTCCCGTCGAACGACCCGGCCGGGTTCGCCGACATTTTCTCACGGATTCCGGTGCCCGGGGTTCAATCTCGCGGTCCCGCACAGGTCCTCCGCCCGCACGCCTTCCATCGCAATGTCGACGGCAGCTTTCGCTACGTCGTGAGCGAAGACCTGAACGGCAACGGAGTGTTCGATACCCCGCAAGAGGACCTGAACGGCAACGGCGTCTTCGACATCTCCGGCGTCGCCGCACAGAGCGGTGAACGTGGTCGCATCATTGCCCCCTTCACGTTCCGGGTCGATCAGAATCAGAACCTCATTCCCAACGAAATGGGCGTCTTCTCCCTCGCGGCCGGCGGCGGCGTCAGCGCGTTCTATGACTACGACGTCGACGCCGACGGCGACGGCATCCTCGATTCCATCTGGCTCGACGGCGACCACCCGATCATCGATCTCCCGGACGGCCGCCAGGCCGTGCCGCTCTACTACGTCAAGATCATCGACGAGGACGCACTCCTCAACCTCAACCGTGCCGGGCAGGCCCCGCTGCTGACGGCCTTCTCCAACGCCGGCGCGGGGGATGCGCACGCCCAGACGTACAACCTCCCGGCGGGAGGCATCCACGCGTCCCACACCGGGGCCAGCGTGGCGGAAATCAATCTGATTCCGGGGCTCTACGCCGACCCGTCGAGCCCCGCCTTCATCGACACGTCCAACGTCAACACCGTCGCCGCCGCCACGCTCCACGCGCGCGGTTACGTCGCCGATCACTCGACGAACCCTCCCACCGACCGCACGATCGACGGCGCGGGGGTCGACAACTTCAATCGCCGCACGATGGCCAATGTGGAACTCGCCCGGCTCCTCACCGGCAGCCCCGAGTTCCAGGGCTACAGCCCCCCCACCGATCCCAACGCCCTCCGGTTCGCCAGCCCCAGCCCCGACTCCGACATCCCGGGCCGCAACGGCGAAGCCTCCCTCATTCGCGCGGCGCTCCTCGGCAGCGGCGTGTTTCCCCAAGCGGGACTCACCGGTCTCGATACCAATGGCGACGGCCTGATCACGGCAGCCGACGCGCCCGGCGACGTCAACGGCGACGGCTCCGTCACCGTTGCCGACGCCATGATCGACGATGACGCCGACGACAACCTCGATCCGACGCGCGTCCCGCCGGGCGGCAATAACAACGGCCCGGTCTCGCCCGGCGGAAACATCGCCAGCGGCATCCCGTACCTGGAAAACTTCGGCGGGCTGCTCGTCCCGCCGCTCATGTATCCCCCGGCCGTCCACCCCCGCGACATGACCGGTCTGGGCAACTACAACGGCGTCCCGCTGGGGACCGGTTTCGGCCGATCCTGCCAGGATACGATGTTTGGCGGCATCCGGAACCTCCGTGGTTCCACCGTGGCGGCCCACTCCCTCAGCCCCAGCAGTTGGCTCGCCTATGGTGCGATCGACAATGGGACGGGCACCCTGTTCCCGGCCGTCTGGCAGAACCACGACAACGGCATCCCCGCAGCGGCATACTCTCTCTACGGCGTCCTCCCCTGGACGCGCGGCGGCAACATTACCGGCGGCGACCTCCAGGCCATTGGCACGCCCTTTTTCGGCGGTCCCTACGACGGCCTGCTCAATGAGGCCGACGAACTGACCGACGACGAGAACTTCCCCACCCTGCTCGACTCTCCGTTCCCCCCGGCGGAACTCGCGTTCCTGCAGCTCAGTGATTCCGACTGGAACCTCATCCGGGAGGACTCGCGGCTGCGCAAGCTCGTGTACTTCAACTTCGTCGCCAACCGCCAGGCGGCGGCGATCCGCAGGCAGTTCACCACCCACTCCCGCGACCGCCTGGAGCACGGCCACCATCGCCACAATTCGGCCGCCGCAGGCGCGCGCCAATGGGAGTTTAACGACACTGTGACCAGCGCCGCGAACCCGCGATTCCCTCCGGCATTCGACGTCGCCGGAGCCTCCGGCGGGCCATTCACGTCGCGGCACGAGGGCGTCAATCCCCCGACGGTCAGTATGCCGGTTGTCAATCCGGCAGACCCCATTCGACCCGTCGTCCGCCGTCTGCTCACCGTGGAAGAGAATTCGACCACGAACATCGGCAGCGACCGCTTTCGTCCGGGCCAGCGGCTCGACCTCAATCGGCTGCTCGTCAATTTCGACCTGCAGGGCAACCCCATCTACCGCCGGCTGACTCCGCACCCGATCTTTGACGGCACCGAGAGCGACGCGAACAGCTATCTCCAGGATGCCACGGGCATCCCGCGTCCCATGCAGCACACAAACGTGAGCTATGCAAAGTCGTTCTACGCCAACGGCGATCCGCTCGCCCTGCTCGACCCGGCCATCGAGCCGACGGGCACGTTCACCAATCCCATCCCGTTCGCGGCGATCACGACCGACAAGTTTGCGCAGGAAGCCTGGGCCCGCTATGACCGCCAGCGGCTCGCCCGCGACATTTACGTCCTGCTGTACATGCTCGGCTCAGGCGTCGACGCGTTCGACCCCACGATGTCTGCCTATCCCGTCGTCACCGACGCCAACGCGAACGGCATCGACGACAACACCGTGGAAAAGATGGCGCAGTTCGCCGTCAACTACGTCGACGCGCTCGATCAGGACGGGGTCATCACCCGCTTCGAATACGACGCCAACCTCTCCGACGGCTGGAGCAGTCCCCCCGGCCCGGCAGGCGTCGCTTACGGCGTCGAGGCGCAACAGCTCGCATTCAGCGAAGTCATGCTGCTCCGGGCCCAGACCCAGAACACCGACTTCAACCGCACGCTCTACGACGAGTCTCCGACCAGCACGTATTCCGAACACCAGTTCCTGTACATTGAGCTGCGGAACGCGTCCCCGTTTTCCGTCCCGTTCCAGAACGACTCCTGGCGCATCGTCCGCACGAACCCGACGACCCCCGACGTCATCGAGGCGGCGATCGAACTGAAGGCGAAGGCGGCCGGCGACTTCAAGTCGGTCGGTCCCGGTGAGAACTTCCTCATCTCCTGCAGCGACGGCACACTGCCGGCGACAATCACCAGCGATTTCTTTGCCGATATCTCGGCCGGCGCCGAACTCGAGTGCGTCATCCCCGAAAGCACCACGTTCACCATCGCCGACAATACGCAGCGGCCGAATCCCCAGTCGGACCTCGACCTCGGCATCACCGGCCAGGCCGCACCCGGCGACCACGAAAACTACCGCACGATCACGATGCCCTACAACGGCACCGGCACGCTGGTCGAAGCCGTCCTGGCGGCCGGCACCCCCGTCTTCAACTTCGACCTCGTCCTCCAGCGGCGGCGAAACGTCCTTGGCGCGGGCTTCGGCGAGTACTCCACCGCCATGCCTTCCGCTGCGCCGATGGAAGACTGGATCGAAGTCGACCGGATCACCATTAACGAGCCGGACATCTTCAATCCGGGGGGCGATTCCCAGGCCGCCCTGCAGACCGAGTTTTCACGGTTGTCCGGCGCCAACGCCGCCTTCGCCAGCACCGAACGCAACCAGACGTTCGATTCAACCACCGCCGACTGCCAGCGCACCGGCAACATTCACCACACGATGTCCACCGACACGAGCGTAATGCCGGTGCCGCCGGCGTTGAACAAGCATCAGGGGAACGACCGCTGGTCGATCGCCAACGGCGGAAATTCCTCCGCCCCGTTCACCCTCTGGCAACCCCATTTTGACCGCGACTTCTCGTCCGTCTACGAATTGCTGTCGGTCTCCGTGCGCAAGCCGGCCGATGTGATACGCTTCATGCGCGACACCGCGAACGGCAAACTCACCGGCTGGTCCGACTCCGGTGTGATGCCCAGAATTCCCTACACCGCGCGCGGCTTTATTGCGTATCCGGACGGTCAGACCCCGCTCGTCGCAGCGGACGACAACCGCTGGTATCGCCTGTTCGAGTTCGTCGAATATCCGCATCGGGCGCACGACACGATCCGCAACCTCCAGTCCTGGCGCCGCCGCACCGAGGGCCTGATCAACCTGAATACGCTGCGCCACGAGGCCGCCCTCGCCGGCCTGATCGACGACGACCTGCTGATCGACATCTACGCCGCACGCCCCTGCCAGGGGGGCACGCTCCCCATCCCGAAGGATGCCGCCCGCAACTGGTTTGACCAGTTGCTGATCGCCCGCGACGGCCTCGACGTCATCACGGCCACCGCCGGCTTGACGATGCCCGACGGCTCGCTCGGTCTGCCGCTCCCCGGCGTCCCCGGCTCGATGCCCTTCCGCAGCCTGAGTTACATCGATCCGCAGGCCGCATTGGCGCCGACGTCGCCCGAGCCGCTCATCCAGAACACGATCCTCCGAAATCACCTGACTTCGCCCGGTTTCCCGCTGTTCGAAGCGCGCACGCTGGCGGACGCCGCCGGCCCCAACAACGTCGACTACCACACCCGCAACCGCCTCCTCTGCAAAATTGCCAACAACACGACGAACCGCTCGCACGTGTTCGCGATCTGGGTCGGCTACGAACTGTTCGAGGCCCACCAGCCCAATCCGGCCGCACCGGACGTCGTCCAGATCGGCGCCCGCATCGAAGACATCCCCGGCCACCGCGAGTTCGTCGTCGTCGACATGACGCGCCTGGAGGAGGCCTACGTCGACCCCGACCCGACCGACGCCATCCCCGGCACCTTCGACTTCCGCAAGTTCATCATCTACCGCAAGCGCATCAAGTGAGCGTCGAGGGTTGAGGGTCAAGGGTTGAGGGACAAGTGCGCAATGTCGCGCCTCTCATCCCTTGATCCTTCACGACTCACCCGATCCCCCGCGCCCCCATTCCCCCGCGCTCCTGCTCTCCTCACCACTCAACTACTCCCCACCCCCCCCTGTTCCTTCGCTCTCTTCGCTCCCTTCTGTTCAGGCCCTTCTCCACCGCGCAATTTGTCATCAATTCGCGCATTCACCCGGGAATCCGCTCCTTTTTCAAAATTCCCGCCCGTCGCCGCAACTCACCCCGGGCCATTAACTTAAGATAATTGTGTTCACTTATCAACGCGGTCTTCGATTCAACTTACGTCAAGCCCGCGCGCCGCAACACCCCCATTTTTGCGCACGGACCCCGTATAGGTAGAGAGCGCATTTTTCAGGAGCCAGGCTCATGGCTGTCAGCCATCAGCAACGAATCACGAATCGTAACCCGCAGCGTAAGCGAGGGGCGGAGATATGTCGTCGTCCAATCTCCTCGCTGACACATCGAGTTACGGGATTTCCCGGACGACGGGCCACTCCCGCGCCCCCTCACCGCCGCCCCCTTAAAAGATTTCCCTACGCTTGATTCTTGTACCCTTGCCATCTTTCCGCTGAAAAACCCACCCTCAACCGGATCGCAACCCTACAGCCGGAACACTTGCCATCGCTCATCCCGACTCCCTCCCGGCAAACCCCCGATCCCGCAACTCGCGACTCCCTCCTTGACACCGGTCACCCCGCCCGGTTTGAATGGCTCCAGGGGGAATCTGATGGTCAAGGCCAGGGTGCTGGGACTGTGCGCGACGATCGGCGTCGCCGCAATGAGCTTGTCTCCGATCTTCTCGCCGCGCCGCGCGCCGCGCGCCGACGACCCGCCGCTGCCGCGCGTGGTCCTGACGGCCGCGGCCATTGAAACGCCGACGACGACGCTGCTGTCGCCGCTCGAGCAGTACCGTGCGCTCCTCACCCAGGCGGAAGAGCGGCTGCGGAAGACCACCGGCTACACCGCCACGTTCGTGCAGCAGGTCCGCAAGGGGGACCACCTCCGCGACGCCGACGAAGTCCGGATCAAGGTCCGTCACGAGCCGTTCAGCGTGTACATGGATTTTGGACAGAAAGGCCTGCAGGTGCTCTACGTCGACGGCGCGAACGACGGGCGGCTCCTCGCGCGGCGCACCCGGGGCCTGTTGCAGCGGACCCTGCGGCTCGAACCGACCAGTCACATCGCCATGATGACCAGCCGGCAGCCGGTGACTGAACTGGGACTGCTGGGCCTCGTGCTGCAGGCCGGACGGACGATGGATGCCTGTCCGCCAGATGCCGACATCACCTGCGAGATCGCGCCGGCGGAAGTCGACGGAGAACCGGTGCGGCAATACACGGTGACGTTCGGTTCGCCGTCAGTCCAGGAGACGTACTCGAAGTGCCTCGTCTGCTTCCGCACGGGAGAGCCATTGCCGGTCTGCATCACCTGCTACGGCTGGACCGCTGACGGCGCGCCGGGAGAGTTGATCGAGCACTACCACTACCGCGACGTGCGGTTCGACGCCGAACTCGCGGATCTGGACTTTGACCCCGATAACGCCGCCTACGCATTCCGCGACTGACCCTGCCCACTACCCACTACCCACTACTTCCCCCCCGCCTGTTCCGCGGCGGCCGTCTGCAGACTCATGCCGCGGAGGTACGCGTACAGGTCGGCCAGGTCCTGCGGAGCGAGGTCCTTGAGCAGGCCGGTCGGCATGAGCGAGGTGCTCACGGTCTTGCGTGTTTCGATCTCCTCCGCTTCGATGCGGATCGTCTGGTTCGTCGCATTCCGCAGCACGACGCCGTCGACGGTGTCGTAGACGATCAGCCCCGTATAGACCTTCCCCTCCGTGGTGACGACAGTCGTGGTCTGGTAGCGCGGGGAAACGTCGCGGTTGGGTAGTACGATCGCTGTGAACAGGTCGTCGCGCGAGAACCGCCCGGCGACCCCTGCCAGATCGGGTCCGAGCGCCTGCCGGCTGTTGTGACACTGCGCGCACTGCCGGGTCTGGAACAGCTTCTCGCCGCGGGCGGCGTCCCCCTGGTTCCAGTCGACCTGTGACAGCAGGGTCTGCAACTGTTCGAGGCTCTCCGGCGAGCCGCCCGACTGTTCGGCAAACACCTGCGTGTGCGTGGTCTGCGCCCAGGCGGTCCACTTTTGGATCGCCTCCTCCTGCGCTTCGCCGTTCTGGCCGAGGACATAACCGAAGTCCTCGCCGGTGCGAATGCGGAGCAGTTCCACGATCTGATCTCGCAACTCCCGTTCCTGGTTCTGGCTCCCCAGCCGCCGCAGCGCCCGGACCAGCGTCACCAGTTCCAGGGGCGTCGCCTGCGCCGGGTCGAGCAGCGCCAGCGCCTTGACGCACTCGGCCAGCACGTCGAGCGGCGTGCCGTCGAGCCCCTGCACGAACAGGTCGCGGTCCGATTCCTTCGGCTCCTGCGCGAGCGTCATCAGGATCGCCCCGCGGAGCGCCCAGTCGTCGAAGCGCGACCGCAGCATGGCGCGCACTTCCGGATCGGACGAAGCGCCCAGGATCAGCACGACATCCTGGTTCCAGCGATAGTCCGCATCGGACTTGATCCGCTGGACGAACACGTCGATCGCGTCGCCGAACTTCTCCGGCGGCAGGCTGGCGACAAACAGCACGTGCCCCGGCGCGCCGAAATCGGGCCGTTCGAGCAGCGCGACCGGCAACTGCGCGTCGCGTTCGGTGAGGGCCGTGTACAGCTCCATCATCCGGTCGTTCCAGCTGTTGTCCTGGCGGAGCTTGCGGGCTTCGATCTTCGGCTCGATGCCGAGCAGCGCCGCGGCGGTTGCCGCACGCTGTTCTTCCGACCGCTCGCCGGGCAGCCGGGCCAGAACGATGAGCTGATGCACGTCGTCGGTGGGATGCGACTGGGGCGTGATCGCCGCCAGCACGCGGTCGATGAGTGTCGAATCCTCCGGCTGCAGCATCGCCAGGATGCGCGCCAGTTCCCGGTCGACCGGGGCCTCGCCGTTCGGATATTTCGCGGCGAGCCGCTGCGCGATCGCCCCCAGTTCGGCGGCATGCTCGGAGAGGTCGACCCGCGCGACATATCCTTCGAAGACCGGTCCGCCGGGGACCTCGGCCGGCGCTAATTCCCCGAGCGCAATCTGCACGAGTCGGGCGGCGTCGTACTTGAGCGCCGTGGGGTGCCGCCCCTCCAGCACGCGCACTCCGATGTCGAGCGCGTACGCGTTGAAGCCCGGCTTGCGCAGCGCAAAGCCCTGTGCGACGGGGATCGCGGCCTGCCAGCCGGCTTTGACGGCAGCGGCGGAGATGGCGTGATACGTGTCTTCGCTGACCCTGGCGAGCAGCCGCACCGCGGCCTGGCGCACGAACCGGTCGTCCCGTCCGAGCTGCCGGCCGATCGGCTCCACGAGCGTGTTGAACGTCTCGGGTTGTGCGCCGAGCAGCGCCTCCAGCGCGCAGCGGGCGACGGACGGATCGGTGTCATCGATGGCATGCGCCAGCAGCTCCGTGTTGGGGGACTGCGCCTGCGTCCGGCCGAGGGACCACACGGCCCGCGCCCGCACTTCGGCGGATTTGCTGCGGATCAGCCATTCGGACATGTCGACGTCCAGCCCGCGGAATTTCTCCGTGAGGATCTCAATCGCGCGGACCCGTTCCGATGCCGGGCGCTCTTCGTCCATCGCCGTGCGGATGAACGGCTCCGAACCGATCGCGTCGGCGAGCGGCTCCCACTGGCGGCGCGACCAGCTGCTGAGCGGCTGCGGCGCGCGGAGACAGGCCGTCAGCTTCTGCGTCGGAGTGAGCACTCCGGTGACGACGGGCAACCCCGTCGCCGGTCCGAGCGTTGACCGCACGCGATACACGCTGCCGCGCGTCCCGCGGCCGCCGACGGCGAGGTAGAGCGAGCCGTCCGGTGCGACGTCGGCGTCGGTCGGGGCGAAACCGTTCTGCCCCTGGGCCGTCACGAGATCGATCGGCGTCGTGGACCAGGTGCCGGCGTTGCGCTTCAGGGGGAATGCGAACACGCGGCCGTATGTCCAGTCGAGCGCGAGCAGCGCCCCGCGGTACGGTTCGGGGAACTGCGTGTGCCGGTAACAGATGATGCCGGTAGGGGAACCGCGGCCGTACGACCCGACCACGGGGGGCATGTCCATAAAGTCGTCGAGGTGCTTCCAGCTTTCGGAGACCCAGCCGGCATTGGAGCCGGGCAGCACATGAAAGACGCGCGTCGGCAGATACCACGGCAGCGACATGTCGCGCTCGCCGTCGCTGTCGAACGTGAACAGGTCGCCGACCGTATTGAAGTCATAGTCGTAGGCGTTGCGCAGGCCGTCGGCGACGATCTCGCCGCCGGTGAGGTCGGGCTTCAGCCGCAGGATCGCGCCGCCGTGCGGCTTCTGCACCGGGGAGGTGGGAAGCGTGGCATATTTTTCGGTGACGCCGGCCATGTTCCCGGCGATGAGATACCACCAGCCGTCGGGCCCTTTGCGAATGGCGTGCAGGTCGTGCTCGCCGCCCGCCTTGATCCTGAGAAACATGTCGGGCGTGCCATCGGCCCGGTCGTCGCCGTTGCGGTCGCGATAGCGGATCAGGCCTCCGTCACCCGAGCAGAGCAGGTCGCGGCCATAAAAGTACATCCCTTCGGCGCCCGTCTTCGGGCCGTCGGAGTACTGCTTGTACGTCTCCGCCTTTCCGTTCCCGTCGGCGTCGACCAGGATGCGGACGTATCCCGGTCCGGAGACCACCACGCGGCCGAACGAATCCATCGTCAGCGAATAGATGTCATGGGCGAGGTCGTCGTCGGCAAACAGCGACACCTCGAAGCCCTCGGGGACGGCCAGGCCGATCGGCTCCTCGGCAGCCGCCGGGAACGAGGCGGCAAGCAGGCAGATCGCGGGAAGTGCCGCGCGGCTTAACCATTGGCGGCCCACTCGGGAAAGACCGCTCCTGCAGGGAATTCCGTCCATGTGTTCCCTCGTCGTCCGTGATCAAAGGGGATCATGCCCGCGGCCCGTCGGCAGTCTCGAAATCAGCGGGGGGTTCGGATAATATCGGCAACCCCAATGGCATGGCAATGCAGGCTTTCCAGCACGGGACCAGATGGCCCTCACAGGCCAACCGGAGTGCGCTCCTGGTCTCCGCATTCCGCCGTCCACAGCGGCCTTGGACCGTGCACGCTCGCCGCGGTCGCCGCCTGAATCCCCCAGACCGCCAGAGTTAAGGGACGCGACTTCGCTGCACACCCGCCGCGTGGAGCCGTTTCGTCCCGATTTGAGGAGGCCGTCTTGTCACGTTCACTGCGTCGTGGTGATCGAATTCGTGTACCGGCGCGCGGATCCCTGTCCCGGCTGTTCACGCACCGGCGGCCGGTTTCCGGCCGGACCTGGCTGTGGGCTGCGGCAATCGTAATCGGTGGCCTGGGGTGGGACGCATTCCCGGGAGCCAGCCGGAGCGTGGGGCAGGAAACTCCCGTTGCAGAGGCATCGTTCGGCGAATCCGCGGCCGCGAATGGGGTGGAACCAATCGCAACGGGAGAGTCGGCCGCAGAACACGAAAGCAGCCATACATCGCCCGTCACACCGGTGCTGGCGGGGATCATCCTGATCCTGCTGATGGCCAAGATTGGCGGCGACCTGTTCGAGCGGATGAAGCTGCCGGCCGTTCTCGGCGAGTTGTGCGTCGGCGTCCTGCTCGGCAATGCCGCGTTCATTGCCGACACGGTGTTTGACAGTCAATGGCACGGACTGGACTTTCTGCACGCCCCCGAGGAGATCGATGTCGGGCAGGAGTTGCAGTCGCTTGAACAGGAGCTGGCGGCAGCCAACGGTGATCCGCAGGCCCACAGCGGCAAGATTACGGAACTGCGGGAGAAGATCACGGCGGCCGGGCCATACAATCCCGGCGCCATTCTCAAGATGCTGGCCGAGATCGGCGTCGTCCTCCTGCTGTTTGAGGTGGGTCTGGAATCTCGCGTGCGGGACATGCTGTCCGTCGGCGCGTCGTCGATGATTGTGGCCGTGCTGGGCGTGATTGCGCCGATGGTTCTGGGGTATGGAGTGGGACACGCGCTGCTCCCGGACCGCCCGTGGCAGGTGCACGTTTTTCTCGGGGCGACGTTGTGCGCTACCAGCGTCGGGATCACGGCCCGCGTGCTCAAGGACCTGGGGCGCAGTCAGCAGCGGGAATCGCGGATCATTCTCGGCGCCGCAGTGATCGACGACGTCCTCGGTCTGATCGTGCTCGCCGTGGTGAAGGGAATTATCGAAGTCGGCGAGGTCAAGGCCGCCACCGTCGGCTGGATCATCCTGAAGGCCGTCGGTTTCCTGTTCGGGGCGATCGTGCTGGGAACGACCCTGTTCACCAAACCGATGTTTCGCCTGGCCAGCTTCCTGAACGGTCATGGCCTGCTGGTCGTCACGGCGCTCGTGATCTGTTTCGGCTTCAGTTGGCTGGCGAGCGTGTTGGGCCTGGCGCCGATCGTCGGCGCATTCGCGGCCGGACTGATCCTGGAGCGCGCCCATTATCAGCGGCTCGGCGAACGGGAAGAGGTCGAGCTGGAGGAGGCGCTCGCGCCGCTGACGGCCGTGCTCGTCCCGATCTTCTTCGTGCAGATGGGGATCATGGTCAGCCTGGAGAGCTTCGCCAATCCGGCTGTCTGGGGATTGGCCGCCGCGTTGACCTTTGTGGCCGTGCTCGGGAAACAGGTCTGCGCCCTGGGCGTTCTGGAGAAAGGGCTGGATCGGCTGTCGGTCGGCATCGGCATGATTCCGCGGGGGGAAGTCGGCCTGATCTTTGCCGCCGTGGGGATGTCGCTGAAGATGGCCGGACCGAGTGGCGGGAAAGTCCCCGTCATTCTGGAATCGACCTATTCGGCGGTCGTCGTGATGGTCATCCTCACATCACTCGTCACTCCGCCGGTGCTGAAGTGGTCGATGACCCGCCGCGGAGGCCCGCCGGAGGCGGGGGCCTCGCCCGCGCCGGCGGACGCCGAGTAGCCGCCGCACGTGACCGCGCAAGCTTTAAGGCATCCAACGACGAGGTACTGCGCCCGACGCATTGTCGCGCGCGAAGTTGTCTCGCGGCATCCGGCCGACTTGCGTAAAATGAGACATTGCCGCATTGTCGGGCAGATGATTCACCGTCTCCGAAAAGTCGTTACGCAAAGGTTTGAGGTTGCGCCCATGCTCGGAGTGAGCCGATTATTGCCTCGCCCCCGGTTTCTGACCGCCATTGCGATCGTCCTGCTGGTCCTCAGCCTGCCCGCGTCGCCCGGTCTGGCTCAGTTCGATCAGTTTGGCGGCCCGTTGTCACTGGACGGCCCTGGCGCCGCCTCTGAGCCGACGGTGACAGTCACTCTCGCTCCGGCGAACGCGAAACCGGGGGACGAAGTGCGCCTGTCGCTGCGGCTGGTGCTCCCGACCGGCAGCAACACTTATTCGCAGGACCCGTCGTTCGAAAAGCCGACCGAAATTGAGCTTTCCGAAATCGTGGGCCTGGACTCGGTAAACGACCGGTTTGTCCCCGACCATCCGCCCAAGCGGGCCTACGACAGGGTCTTCAAGAAGCAAGTGGAGAAGTTCACCGACGAGGTGACGTGGACGCGGCGGTTCCGATTGCGGGCCGACGTACCGAGGGACGGCGTGTACGTGCGGGGGAAGATCGACTTCCTCGTCTGCGACGACATGAACTGTATTCCACACTCAGAAGCATTTGCCGTCTCGCTGACGGGGGCGCCGGTCCCGGCGGCGGTGCCGCAGGTCGCGCCGACGAGTGCTCCTGTCTACCGACGGCAGGTGCGTCCAACCCGGAGAATTGGTGGTGAAGTTCGCCCGCAGCCAGTCGAGTTCACGTTGCTGCTGACTCCAGAGGACGCGGCGGCAGGCGCCACGGTCACCCTTTCCATTACGATGGAAATCGACGACGGCTGGCACGGGTATTCCGTGCGGGAAAACCCGGGCGGGACGGCCCTGCCCACACGGATCGAGTTCAAGGACCTGCACAACCTCGCGCCTGTAGGTAAGTTCACGGAGCAGCCGGAACCGAAGCGACTCGGGACCGACCTCTCCCACAGCGGACGCGTCACGTGGACGCACGAGTTCCGGGTGATTTCGGCCGGCGCATACGGACTGTCGGGAAGCGTACGCTATCAGGTCTGTGACGAGACGAGTTGCCTTCCACCGCTGACTGTGCCGTTCTTGCTGGGGGCGCAAGACCCGTCGTCCGGCGACACGCGCGCCGCTGCACTCTCGCCGGCCGCCGAGGACGGCACGTCCGGCGCGAAGCCCGCGATCATGCCTTTCACCATCGTCGGCGACGCGGCCCCCACGTCTCTGTGGATGAACCTGCTGTTCGCGTTCGTCGGCGGCATCATCCTCAACGTCATGCCGTGCGTGCTGCCGGTGATTGCCATCAAGGTGCTCAGTTTCGTGCAGCAGGCGGGCGAGAGCCGCGGACGCATTCTGGCATTGAACGTGGCCTACTCCGGCGGTGTCGTGTTCGTGTTTCTGGCGCTGGCCACGCTGGCGGTGTCCCCCAAAGTAATCGATTGGGAGGGACTGGAATGGGGCGGACTGTTTCAGTACTCCAAGTTCAACCTGATCATGGCCGCCCTGGTATTTGCGATGGGGCTGAGCCTGCTGGGGGTGTTCGAGATCCCCGTCCCTGGGATGCTGGGGTCCGCGGCGGGGGCTCAGCACCGCGAGGGGCTCAGCGGCGCGTTCCTGACGGGCATCTTCGCGACACTGCTGGCCACACCCTGCACCGGCCCGTACATGGGGACCGCGCTGGCCTGGTCCGTCAAGCAACCCGTTCCGGTGACCTACCTGATCTGGGGCGTGCTGGGACTGGGGATGGCGATGCCGTACCTGGTGCTGGGGGCGTTTCCGGCGCTGGTCCGCTGGCTGCCGCGGCCGGGAATGTGGATGGTCCGGCTCAAGGAGTTCGCCGGTTTCGTCCTGATGGGGGCGGTGGTGTGGCTCATCAGCACGATCGACCGCGACCTGCTGATTCCCGCGCTCGTTATTCTCATCGGCGTGGCGCTGGGCCTGTGGATGATCGGCAACCTGTACGACCACGGCGCCAGCCCGCGGAAGAAATGGACCGTCCGCGCGACGGCCCTGGCGATGTCGGGAATTGTGTGCGCCTTTGGCTGGCGTTTGCAGAATCCGAGTGAAGGGCTCCCATGGCAGGACTTTTCAACCGCGCGCGTCGAGGAATTCCGCACCGCCGGCACGCCGATCCTGATCGATTTCACCGCGGAGTGGTGCTTTAACTGCAAGACCAACGAGACGGTCGCCCTGAACCGTGCAGCGACACGGCAGTTCATGGAGAAGCACGGCATCATCCCGCTCAAGGCAGACCACACTCACATGCCCCCCGAGATCACCGAATGGCTGGCGCGATTCAACAAGCAGGGGGTCCCGCTGACCGTGATTTTTCCGAAGGGCCGCCCGCACGAGGCGATCGTTCTGGAGGGAGTCTTCAGCCAGGCGACGCTGCTGGCGAAACTGCAACAGGCCGTGTCGGAGGGGACCGGACCGGAGGGGAGCGAGCGGGTCGCTGCCGATGGCAGTACGGCAGTGGCGCCGAAGTTGCCGGCGTCAGAGGGGGCGGCGACAGCACGACGATGATGATTGATGCAGACCGAGCCGCAACCCCACGCGTCCCGCTGGGACGCGGCGAAACGTGGCGCGCAGGCACGGTTTGAGAAACCGTGCTATGCCTTGAGCGCCGCGACGACCAGCCGACCCATCTCCGTCGTCCCGACGCTCTGTTCCCCGCCGCGCGCCAGGTCCCGCGTGCGATGGCCGGCGTTGAGCACGCTCTCGACGGCAGTTTCCACAGCGGCCGCCTCTCGTTCCAATCGCAGCGAATGCCGCAGCAGCATCGCCGCCGCAAGGATCGCCGCCAGCGGATTCGCCCGCCCCTTCCCGGCAATGTCCGGAGCGGAGCCGTGAATCGGTTCGTACAGCCCCGGCCCGGAATCTCCGAGCGAGGCTGACGGCAACAGCCCCAGCGAACCCGGCAGCATGGCCCCCTCATCGGTGAGGATGTCGCCGAACAGGTTGCCCGTGACAACGACGTCAAATGTCGCGGGGCGTGAGATGAGGTGCATCGCCATCGCGTCGACGAGCACGACTTCGTATTCCAGTTCCGGAAACTCGGTGCGCACGACCCGCTCGGCCACGCGCCGCCAGAGCCGCGACACCGCCAGCACGTTGGCCTTGTCGACGGAGGTCAGCTTCTTGCGGCGCTGCAGCGCCATCCGTGCCGCGAGTCGCACGACTCGTTCGACCTCGAACGTCGAATAGGCCATCGTGTTGAACGCCGTCTCCTGCCCGTTGTCGGCGCGGAGACCTGACTCGCCGAAGTAGATCCCGCCCGTCAGTTCGCGCACGAACAGGATGTCGGTCCCTTCGATGTACTGCCGCTTGAGCGGAGAGGAATCGAGCAGCGCGGCGTGCGGCTTGATCGGTCGCAGATTCGCGAACAGGCCGAACTCCTTGCGGAGCTTGAGCAGCCCGGCCTCGGGGCGCGTCTTCGCGGTGGGATCATCCCACTTCGGTCCGCCGACGGCGCCCAGCAGCATGGCGTTCGCCGCGTGGCAGGCCGCAATCGTGGCGGGCGGCAGCGGGTCGCCGAACCGGTCGATCGCGCAGCCCCCGATCAGGTGCGAGGACATCTCGAACTTGTGTCCGAACAGTTCGGCGACGCGCCGCAGCACGAGTTCCGCTTCGGCGACGACTTCCGGTCCGATCCCGTCCCCCGGCAGCAGCACGATCCTGGCGTCCACGGCAATGCCTCTCAATCAGCGATCTCGAAAATGGGTTGCACACTCTAATCCACCCGTCGCCCGCGCGCCAATGCGCCGTCACAACCGGCATAACCGTCTCTGTCACCGCCGTCTTCGTGATCGACACTGGCCCGACATGGATGGGCGTGCATCCGCGAGAGGATTGCTCCGATACACGTCGCGGGGCGACTGTGCGCGCCGGAGACATGACATGCTGCGAGCCATGTTCTTGGCGCTGGGAACGTTCGCGGCGCTGTGCGGCGCGGTGCTGTTCCGCGTCGATCGCGTCGTACTGACGCGCTCCCAGGATGACGCCCGCGTTGTCGGCATGATCAGCCGCGACCTTTCCGGGGGCCGTTGCGAAGTCGATCCGCCGGATTGGCTCGCTTACACGCTGGTGAGCACTGGTCTCTTGACCATGCTCTATGCCCTCGCGCTGCCCAGAAAGGGGACGTGAGCTGGTCAGTCGCGATCCAGCACATCGCGTATGGCGGCGGCCGCGGCTTTCTGCGCGGCGAACGGGATTTGATGGAACCCGTGAAACGGCAGGAATTGCACCTCCAATCCTGCGTTTCCCAACAGATCGCGCAGCCATTCGGCCGCGCTGAACGGGAGAATCGTGTCTTCATAGCCGTGGCTCTGCACGACGCGCAGGCCGGCCCGCACCGGTGCCAGCCGGCTCCACTGCTCCTCGCACAGCAGCGTCCCGGACCACACGACGAGCGCGCCCGGCGACTCCGGCAGATGCAGCGCCACGTCGGTCGCCAGCATCGATCCTTGTGAGAATCCTCCAAGAACGAATCGTGACAGCGGCAACCCGGTTTCGTCCCGGATTTCGTCGAGCAATTTGATCAGCAGGCGCCGGGCTTCCGGCAACATTTCCGGACAGTCC
>CAZWGW010000059.1:4820-16583 GCA_964633565.1 uncultured Planctomycetaceae bacterium | reverse complement strand
CGTTCGTCGTGGTTTGCGCCAGTCTGGTCGTGTCATTGATCCCCGGCCCGCGAATCCGCGGGACGGCCGCGGTTCTGCTGGCAGGCAACTTCGCCTGGCAGACCGGCCAGTGGTGGCACCGATCCCAGACGAATGAAAAACCGGGACTGCAGGCAGCGGCAGGCGTGGTGCTGCGCCACGCGGTGCCGACCGACACGCTGGCGGCCGTAGAACCCGGAGATTACCTTGCGCTGGCGTACTACACGCGGAATTGGGCCGGTCGCCTGTACCTCGTCGACGCGACGCCGACCGGGACGCCGCACGTTGACGGCCTGTTTGCGGTGCCGGGGCAGGACCAGATCAGCATCGCGGCGCTGTGGGGCGCGGACCTGAGTCGCCTCTGGCTGGTCCACAACAAGTACGCGTCACCGCCCCTTCGCTCACGGCGGCCCGATGTGCGCCTGTCCCGGAGTTGGCAGTTCGCGGAGGCCGCGCCGTATCGCGGAGACGTGTATCTGTATCTGCTTGAACGGCAACGGCCGGCCGCATTGACGGCGGCTCAACCGGCCCCCGGCACAACTTCCTCGGGACACAAGCGCGTTAACCGACCGTAGAGCATGAAAGCACCGACATCCTGCCGCATGTGTTGGCGCGACGGCCGATGGATCTACGGCCTGTGTGGGACGTGTGTCGGAATGGCAGTGTGGTTGTCGTCCGTGAGCCGGGTCGCGACTCCGGTACGCCCGGTGCCGCCGTCCGGCGCTATCCCGTCTGATCGTGCAGAGAGTCTTCCCGGATGGCCGGTGCGGGTTGAACCGACATTGCGCATTCCTGAGGCCGTCGACGCAGCGCGACTGGAACGGGTACTGGAGCGTCTGCAGCGTACTGAGTCAAAGACGCTGTCCAACATGTTGCACGTCGTGCGATTGTTCGGGGCGGACTATCGAGGCGCCACGCACACGGGGGATACGAAGCAGGGACCGTCCTTCCTGCAGGTCCTGCTGAACTGCGACACGAGTCGCGCTGCATTCGGGGGGGAGCCGACGCTGATCGATACGCGGGACGGTGTCCGTTGCCGCGTGATCAACTATGCGTCCGATGACCGGCAGCCGGCGCGCGAGGCGCATTCCGACCAGTTGCTGGCCGTGCTGGGAGAGTTGGGCATTCCTTTATCCGAGTCGATCACGACGGCAGGCGGGCGGCGATCGGTTCGCCAGTTGCTGGACGATTCGACCGCCAATTTCGACCTCAGGCAGCCGGAAATCGAATGGTCAGCCCTGGCCTACGGCCTGTATCTGCCTCCCGAGAGGATCTGGCGGGACAAGTTCGGGGAGTGGCACACCTTCGATGAACTGGTGCACGAGCTGATCCGGCGGCCCTACCGGCAGGCGTGCTCCGGCACGCATCTGCTGTATTCACTGACCATCCTGCTGCGGGTTGACGCGACATCGGCAATACTCAGTCCCGCTGCCCGGGAAGCCGCAATCACGCATCTGGGCCGCACCGCGGAGGCCTTGCGATATTGCCAGTTTCCGGAGGGATCGTGGCCTGCGGACTGGGACCAGTTCCAGCAGACGATGCCAGCGCCGCCCAACCGCGGAGAACACTGGCGGCAGGTCCTGGTGACGGGTCATCACCTGGAGTGGTTGCTGCGACTGCCGGACGACCTGCGTCCAGGCGACGATTGCCTGCTGCGGGCCGCACAGTGGTTGTTGATTCACCTGGAACAGGACGACCGCCAGTTGCTGGAGCAGTATTACTGTCCCTATTCGCATGCCGGGAGCGTGCTCGCGCAGCTCACCGGACGCGAGGCAACCCGCCGCGGTCCTGATCATCAACTCGCGCGATCTTCACTGCCCGGCGCTTCGTCTGCGAAGGGCGCGTCCGCAGTCGTCAACGTGGAGTCGTTGGATGCGCCAGTCGCGTCGGGGCAGCCATAGCAGCGTTCCAAGCTTCGGGAGGAGGGGTGCGATGCTCCGGAATGTTCCCGGTGCGGCCTGTTCCTTCCGTCGACCGAAAGGAGGTGTGACATGTTACGGCGGAACCTGTTCCTGTGTGGGGCCTGCCTGGCCGCCCTCAGCGCGTTGGGGACGGCCCAATCCGCGACGAGCCAGTTGACCGGGGCACAACTCGTCTCCGATCAGGAGGCCGGTTCAGTCACGGGGGCCCAATACTGCATCAAGATGAAGAAACTGGACGGGAAACACTGCGCGATGTGTACGACGGGGTTCTGGTACTACACTCCCGACAACGATGGCACGTCGCAGAGGCGATGTTTCCATGTCTGCATTTCGGGCGGAATGCAGTGCGACCCGAACAATCCCTGCGATGGCTGCGAAGTGGAGATTCCCTGTTCGCAGGAGTTCTGCGATGCACCGGGCACCTGCCCGTAATCGGAGCTCGTGCGGACAGGTTCGCCGCCGGCGAATCCGCGACAGGCCGTTGCGGAATCGCCGGCGCGATCCTCCGGCAGCAATCGTTCACGCCTGGTTGCGGAGCTCGTACATGTCCGACCGACCCGAGCGCTTCATTCTCCGGCACCTGCTGTTCGCCCTGGTCGCAGGCTTCGGGCCGGGCTGCGGCCGAGGGCCGGAGCGCCTCGGCGAGGAATGGCGTGCGAACTCCGGCGGCCCCCGCGCGGACGTCACCGCAACGTCCCTGTCCGGCGCGTCGGGAACGCAGGGCGACTGGGAGCGGTCGGGGGTGTGGAGGGCCGCGAACAAATGTTCGGTCAATGCCCTGTATGTTGCGTTGCGTCTGCAGCATGTCCAACTGAAGTATGCCGATGCCGAGCGCACCATGCAGGTGAATGCGGCTGGCAGCAGCCTGGCCGATCTGCACAGGTGTGCGGGCGAATTCGGCATGTCCAGCGTGATGCTGCGGATCACTCCGGACGCGCTGTCGCAGTCACACCTGCCGTGCGTGGCGCACCTCGAGGAAGAACGGTCGGTTACCGGACATTTCGTCGTCGTGGTGGCTGCCGGCCGGGAGTGGGTTGAGTATATTGACGGCACCACGGTGGCGACACATCTCGTCTCGATGTCCGAGTTTCGCAAGTCGTGGACGGGTTATGTCCTGTTGTTCGAACATCCCCCGTGGTGGAAGAGGCTCCTGCCTGCCGCGGGCCTGCTGGGTGTGGCGGCCATGATCCTTGCCGGAGTCCTGCGGTCCGGCGCTCGCAGGTCCGACGACGGGCAGGCGGCAGTCCGTCTGTCCGGGGATGGCGCTGACGGCGCGAATCTGGACGCGCCTCCAAACCGATTTGTCGGAGGTCAACATGTGTTGGACATCTAGACTGCCGGGATCGCTCCGCTTGCTGTTCACCGTCGTGGCATGGACGGTCAGTTCGGCACCCGTAGAACCGATCAAACCGGTCTCCGCCGCCGACCCGGCTCCCGCCACGGTGCGTCGCGATGAGATTGTGACGCAACTGCGCGATTCCGAAACACGCCTGCAGAGCCTGCAGGTCGCGTATCGCTATCGTTCGGAGACTCTGGCGGCGCCGGACGCTGTCAAGCGGTATCTGCACGTCGCGTATCTCATTGACGAAACGCGTTCCTACGCCTTTCACGGAAACCAGCGCTACTTTCTGATGGAAGGCCCGACCACCGCACCGGTCCTGGAACCTGACGTGAGCTACGACTATTCCGTCCTGCCGAACGGCGCCGAAGTGTCGCAGCGGGCCGCAGCCAAGCGGGCAGAAGCCAAAGCCCGGGCCTGGCGCGAGGGGCGCCCGTTTTTGAAATCGACGAGCGTCAAGCGATTGCACTACAGCGCCTGCAGTTTCGACGGGCAACAGTTCCGGCGGCGGTTTGTCGACGGGGCGGTGGAAATCGAGAACTCGTCGGACTGGACCAGCGATCAGGGGACGTTTCCCCAGGACTACCTGATCAACGTCGGACGAGCGGTGCCGGACGTATTCGATCCGGCCGCGAGCCGCGCGGATCAGAGATTGTCCGGCCTGATCGAGGCGGGCGACTTCACGGTGGAAGCCGATCACGAACTCGTGGACGACGCGATCTGCGTATGTCTGCGGTCGCCACAGGGAAACCGGCTCTGGCTGGATCCGGCATGCGGTTACGCGGCGCGTCGCTGGGACATCACGGACCCTGCCACGGGTCTGATCGTCGAGCGGCGTTCCAATCGCGAATTGGCCGAGGCGGCGGCGGATCTCTGGCTGCCCCGCGTGTGTTGGCGCGACTTGTACGGCAAGCCTCTGGGGCCGGCCGAATACCACAATGTTCCGTTGTTCCGGTACGCAATCGAGGTCACAAGCCTCACCGTGAACAATGTGGACGATGCCGTCTTTCGACTGGAGATCGCGCCTGGCGAGCAGGTCTTTGACAGCACGATCCTTGCAGCCGACGACTCAGGAGTGCGACAGCCGCTCAGCTACGTCATGCCGGCCGATCAGCAGTCCATCGAGCACGCGATTGCGACCGCGCTCCGGGAACGCGAGGAACAGTCCGCGATCAATCGAGAACAGTCAGTGATCATCTGGATCAACCTGGCCATCCTGGCGGTTGTCTGCAGTGCACTTGGCTGGCGTCGTTGGCGGGCGCGATCGTGACTCCAGCGGAGACCATGCCGGAACGCAGCGGCCGGACGTCGGGAGCGCGCTCGTCGCAGCGACATGGTCGGAGCGTTCGCCGGCGGCGGGCCGGCCCGCAACTCGCGGCGGCCCTCGCCCTGCTCGTCATGACGTCCAGCAGTCTGGCGCAGGAACGACCACGTGAGCTCGGAATGTCCGACATCGCAGAGGCGGTCGCCGCTTCGCGGTCGGCGATGCCCAGCCTGTGGGCTGAAATGGAGTTGCGGACCCGGACAGGGAGCACGTCGCGTCACGTGCTGGCCGCGCACGGAGCGCTGCGGTTTGCCGAAATCACGCACTACGACCAGGTGTTTTCCGCAGAGGCGGACCTGGATCATCATTTCGTATTTTTCAACGGCCGATCGCTGGATGTCTACTATCCGGCCCTCGGGTGGCTGCAGACGTCGCGCCACGATGTGGACGGCGTCCATGCGTGGAAGGTCCGGTCGCCCTTCCTGATGGAATGTCTCGGCTGGTGGCCGCCCCACGATGGGACGGAGCTGCCGCTGGCTGGTGTGCCGTTCTTCCTGCACGACGCGCTGGCACAACCCGATTGTGTCGTCGCCCCGTGGCAGGAACAGGTCGAGGGGGAGTGGTGCCATGTCGTCGAACGTCCTGGAGCCGATCGGCTGTGGTTTGCCGCCGGCCGCGGCTGCAGCCTGGTGCGGCGCGAGCGATTTGCCGGCGATCCCTCCGTGCGCGTCGCATTGATCGAGTTGCGAAGCCAGCGCGAAGTCGCCCCGGGCCTCTGGCTGCCGTTCGACGTCCATCAGGTCCTGTTTGAACCGGAACAACCGTCGGGACGCCTTGTTCCGTTCGAGGAGACGCATTGTCGCGTCCTCCGTGTCGATCTCAGTCGTGCCGATCACATCGCGTTCCACTTTGAGCCGCCTCCGGGTACTCTGGTGGAGGATCGGGACACGGGGATCATGACCCAGGTCCCCGGCGGGATTGGATTCGTGGATGAGGTCGTCGACCTGGCGGAGTTGCGACTGCGATGTCGTGCCCGAAGTCACCCGAATCCTGCAACCATCACAGGTCGCGGCTGGAATCGCCTTGTGCTGTTCGCATCGATTGGCGGAATGAGCAGCCTGATCCTGTGGTCCATCGGCCGCGGCCTTTACCGATCCTGCAATCGCCCACCGGAGTCGCACAGCCTGGAGGCGGGTAATGCGGCCGCCAAAGCAGATTGCCGACGTGAGTGACGCCGGACCTATTTGATCCGCCGCTCCCATTCCGGGTGTTTCGGCCCACCGCCCAGATACGGGAACTCGTCAAACTTCTCCCCGCCGCCCTCGGCCCGCGGGTCCTTCGTCAGCTTCAGTTCCCCCATCAACCTTCCGTGCAGTTCACGCAACTCCAGCGCGTACGCCGGGTCCGCCGCGACGTTGACCAGTTGGTCCGGATCTTTTCGCAGATCGTACAGTTCATCCGCCGGCCGTTTCGCGAAGCACAACTCGTACGCCCGGCGGTGCGCCTCGTCGGCGTCCTTGTGCTCGATAATCTCCGTCTTCGTCGGCCCGTTGTCGGTGTCGGCGTACCAGTTGCCGGGAACGGCGGCGTGCTCGTAATCGGGCGTGCCGTTCGGCCAGCGGTCGGGCCGGAAATTATGGATGTAGAGGAAGTCGTGCGTGCGGATGCCGCGGCAGGGGTAGCCCCCCATGTCGGGCGATTCCTGCGACGGCACGTGCCGCTCCTTGCCGAACAGCACATGGTCTCGGCCCGAGTCAATGCGGCCGGAGGAGTTGCTGTTCAGAACGTTGACGAGACTGCGGCCCGTCATCTCGTCGGGGATCGGTACGCCCGCCAGTTCGAGACAGGTCGGCGCGAGGTCGGTCAGGCTGACGAAGTCTTCAATTGTGCGGCCGGGCTTGCCCAATTTCGGATACCGCACGGCCAGCGGCACGCGCGTCCCCAGGTCGTAGAGGTTGCTCTTCCCGCGCGGGAACGGCATGCCGTGGTCGCCGGTCATCAGAATGATCGTGTTGTCGAGCAGGCCGGCCTCGTCGAGAGCGGCGACAGCGTCTCCCACCAGCGTGTCGAACCGCTGCACTTCAAAGTAGTAGTCGGCGACGTCGCTGCGCACGACCTCATTGTCGGGGAACGCGGCGTCGAGTTTGATCTTCGTGAGGTCCATGCCGCTTGCCGCACCGGAGCCTTCGTCATACGGCCGGTGCGGGTCGGCGCTCCCGAGCCAGAAACAAAACGGCTTTGCCGCATCGCGTTGGGAGAGAAACTCACGAAAGTTCCTCGCGGGATGGCCCGCCAGCGGCCGGCCGGGTGTTTCGAGTTTTCCCGGTCCCCAGTTCTTTCCGGTCGTCCCGGTGACGTAGCCGGCGCGCTCCAGCAGCTCCGGATACGTCGTGAACTTGTCGGGAAAGACGCTGTGCAGGTTGGCGGCTCCCTCCAGCCGCCAGTGCCATTGGCCCGTGAGGATCGCCCCACGCGACGGCGTGCACGACGGCGATGACACGTAGGCGTTCTGAAACAGCACTCCCTCGCGCGCGAGCCGGTCGAACGCCGGCGTCTTCACCACCGGGTCTCCGTAGGCGCTGGCGTGCGGATAGCCCCAGTCGTCGGCGATGGCGAAGAGGATATTCGGCCGGGGGGCGTCATCGGCGGCGGCCGCAGGGCGTGCGGGGACTCCGATCCCCGGAATTGCAATCGCAATTGACAGCAGACTGAACTTCCACGATTGTCCGGGACGCTGAAAACGGTGCATTGTGAAACCCCTCACACGGAAAGAGTGTCCCGGACGCTGGCAGCGTCCGGGACACTGCCTGGGATTGATCCCTATTCTGCGACCACTCCTGTGGAGAAGCAAATGATGCCGCTGCGGACGAGTGTCTCGGTGTCGCTCATGGTACTGGCGGTCGTCACGCCGGGGTGTACGAAGACCACGCCGGTCGAAGAGATTTCGCGGACTGCCGGTGAGGCCGGGCCGGAGTTGGCGACGCCGCCGCCGGCGGCCGATGACTGGCCGTGGTGGCGCGGGCCGACGCACAACGGGATCGCCGTCGGTGCTGCGCCCGTCACCTGGAGCGAGACCGAGAACGTCATCTGGAAGACGCCGATCCCGGGGCGCGGCCATTCTTCCCCCACGGTGGTCGGAGACCGTGTCTATCTCGCAACGGCCGAAGAAGGGACAAAAACGCAGTCAGTTCTCGCTTTGGATCGCGCCTCGGGGAATGTCCTCTGGACGAAAGACCTGCACCAGGGAGGGCTCAATCATGCGATGCACGGCAACAGCACGCACGCCAACGGGACCGTCGCCTGCGACGGCGAGCGGCTGTTCATCGCGTTCCTGCACGACAACGCGATTCACCTCTACGCGCTGACGCTCGACGGCGAACTCGCCTGGCAGAAGCAACTCGGCGCGTTCAATTCCAAATTCGGCTACGCACCGTCGCCGACAATCTGGAAGTCGTACGTTATCGTCGCGGCCGACAACCAGGGAGGCGGCTGCATCGCGGCCGTCCACCGCCAGACGGGCGAGGTGGCCTGGCGCAAGGCGCGTCCGGCGATCTCGACGTATTCATCCCCGGTCGTGGCGCACGTGGCCGGCAAGGAACAACTCCTCATCAGCGGTTGCAATGAGGTCTCCAGCTTTGACCCGAATTCCGGGGAAGCACTGTGGTCCTGTCCCGGCACAACGGAGGCCACGTGCGGCACGATGGTCTGGGACGGAGAGCGCGTCGTCGCCAGCGGCGGCTTTCCCGGCAGTCAGACGATCTGCGTCGATGCCGGCACCGGGAGCGAAGTCTGGAGCAACGGCGAGAAGTGCTACGAACAGTCGCTCCTGCTGCACGACGGGTACGTCTATGCCGTCACCAACAACGGCGTCTTCTGCTGGAACGCCGGGACCGGGAGCGAAGCCTGGCGCGGACGCGTGCGGGGGAAATTCAGCGCGTCGCCGGTGTTCGCCGGCGGGCACATTTACGCGACGAACGAAGGGGGAACGACGTACGTGTTCAACGCCGATCCGGCGAAGTTCGAACTCGTCGCCGAGATCCAGCTCGGCTCCGAGACGTTTTCCACGCTGACGATCTGTGGCGGCCGGATCTATCTGCGGACCGCGGATCACTCGGGGGGCAAACGTCAGGAAACGCTGTACTGCATCGGCATGGGATCGTGAACGACCCGGACGCTTCCAGCGTCCGGGCCGGTGTCGTTCCGGCCTATTCCTCCGCCAGCGCCGCCTCCATGACCGCTACCGGCATGTCGTAGTTGGCGGTCACGGTCTGCACGTCCTCATTCTCTTCCAGCGCCTCGATGAGTTTCAGCACGCGGCGGGCGTTGTCGCCGTCGACCGCCACCGTGGAGCCGGCAATCCGCGCGATTTCCGAGTTCTGCAGAGCGATGCCGGCCTGCTGCAGCGCATCGGCCACCTGCTGGTAGAGATCGGCAGGACACGTGACCTCGAAGAACTCACCGGAGTCTTTCACGTCGTCAGCACCCGCCTCCAGGGCGACTTCAAACAGGCGGTCCTCGTCCGCCGGCTGCCGGGCCACGGTGAACAGGCCCTTGCGCTCGAACATCCAGCCGACGCACCCGGCGCCGCCCAGGTTGCCGCCGTGGACTTCGAACGTCTTCCGGAGCTCGCCCGCGGTGCGGTTGCGGTTGTCGGTGAGGGCGTCGCACAGGATGGCGACGCCTCCGGGACCGTAGCCCTCGTACATGATCTCCGCATAATCGGCGCCGTCGGTCTCACCGCTGCCGCGCTTGATGGCGCGCTCGATGTTGTCCTTCGGCATGCTGTTCTTGCGGGCCTTGTCGCTCGCGACCCGCAGTGTGATGTTGGCCGCGGGATCGGGACCGCCGCGGCGGGCGGCCACAATAATCGCCCGGCTCAGTTTGCCGAACAGTGCGCCGCGCATCTTGTCGACGCGGCCTTTGCGGTGGGCGATGTTGGCGGAGTGGGAATGTCCGGCCATGGCTGGGGTCGGGGATTGGGATCGGAATGTCAGGACCCGCATCAGGAGGACGGGGCCGCGACGGAGGATCGACAGGCATCCGCCTCGGGGCGAAGCGCCGAAGCCCGCGTGACAGTGTCCGCTCGGGCGGCGTCTCAGGGGGCTGCCTGGTCCGGGGGCCTGGCCGGGTCGGCGGGGATCTTCTGTTCGATCTTCTTCAGCAACTCGTCGTCAGGTTTGGGCTTCTCGCGTTCCAGTTGAACCGCTTTCTGCCAGGACTTGATCGCTTCTTCCTTTAGGCCGAGCTTGTCGAAACTGTCGCCGAGATGGTCGAGGATCGTCGCATCCTGGCCGTTCGGCCTGGAGGCCGCCTGCTCCAGGTACTTGCGCGCTTCTTCATACTGCTCGAGGCGATACAGCACCCAGCCCATGCTGTCGAGGTAGGCCGCGTTATCGGGCTCATCCTTAAGCGCCTTCTCGATCATGGTCCGGGCCTGCTCCAGGTTCTTGCCCTGGTCGGCCCACAGATAGCCCAGATCGTTGTTCGCCTGCGTGTCTTCCGGATCCTCCTTCAGGACGTCTTCCAGGATCTTTTCACCGCGGACCTTGTCCCCCTGCTGCACGTAGATGTTGGACAGGCTGAACTGGGCGTTGCGGACGAGCCGCGCTTCCTGCGGATAAGCGGCGATCACGTCCTTGAAGATCGCCTCGGCCTTGTCCCACCGCTCGGCGTGGTAATTGATCCAGGCTTCCTGGAAGTGCAACTGGGGATTGTCGGGCTGCGAGCCGCGCGCCTCCCCGATCACCTTGAGCGCCTCTTCGGTTTCGGCCTGGAATTCCAGGGCGTAGGTCAGAAAGTACAGGAAGACCCACCGCACCGGTTGCAGCGCCGGATGGTCGGCCCCTTCCCGGAAGACCTCACTGGCCTGCTTGTATTCCTTTTTGTCGATCAGGTACTCGCCCAGTTCCCGGTACAGGTTCGGCGTCGGCTCGTTAACCATGGAGATCGTCAACTTGTAGAAGTTGACGGCATCGTCGGTCCGTTCCGCCTGGACGGCGAGTTTGCCCAGCACGTAGGCCTGCGCCGTCTCAATCGGCGGGTTGTCCCCCTTCTGCAATTCCCGGCCGGCGGACATCAGGGCGTCAATTGCGGCCTGGTCCTTCACGAGCGCCTCACGCTCGGCCGCAAATCGCTCCACCAGTTCCCGGACGTCCTCCGGGAGCTTCTGCAGGTCATCTTCGGTCTCGAACTCCGGCATCTGGGGATAGAGTTGCCCCAGCACCTTGAGCAGTTCCCGGGGCTCGTTCCTGCGCCGGTGAACGGACATCATCCCCAGCAGGCCGCGGGGGTCGGTCGATGACCCCATCGTCTTGCGGAACAATTCCTCCGCCTGCTCGACCTGCTCGGCTCCGAGGTAGGCGTCCGCCAGGAAGTACGACAGTGCCGAATTGCGGGGGTCCTGCTCCGCCAGCTTCTCCAGCCGGGGAACGAGCTCCGATTCGCGCTTCAGGTCGGTCAGCAGGTCTTTCAACAACTGATAGGCGCCGCGGCCCTTCGATTGCAGTTGGGCCTCGAAGTACTTGTCGAGTTCGGCCAGTGCCTCTTCGGGCTTCCCCGTCTCACGGAAGACGAGGGCCAGATTGAAGCTGTGGATGCCCGGCCGGCCCTGGCGGTGCCTGGCCGCTTCGTCGAACGCCGCAACCGCCAGATCGGGAAGTTTCGCGTCGAGGAACGTCTTGCCGAACTCGTCGTAGGTGGGACCCGGATCGTCACCGAGGAGTTGTGTCCGCTGCTCGTCGGTCAGCGGAGGCTGCCGGTTCGGCCCCAGAGCATCCATCACCAGGCGGAACGACTCGGCGGCCTCCGCCGCGTGTTCGCTCATGTGCAGGTAGATCCCGAGGTCGCGATGCAGGACCAGCGACGTAATCGCTCCGGGGTCCAGACCGCTGGTATTCAGGGATTCCTTCAGCAGGCCGGCGGCGTCGGCCAGACTGTCGCCGCGCGCCATGATGGCCGCCAGGCCCCGCACGATCTGAAAACCCGCATCGGAGTGGCTCGCCGCCTGCAGCGCGTACTTACGGGCTTCATCTTTCGAGTTCCGCGTGTACAGGATCGGGACCAGCGACTGGTACACGTCAATCGCCGCGGGGTCGAGTTCCAGCGTGCGACGGTATGCGGCCAGCGCGCGGTCGAATTCGGCCGGATTCGACGCCCCGCGCGCTTCGTGGATCCGACCGGCCATGTACCACGTCCGTGCTGCGGCGCGGCGTTCATCGTCA
>CAZWGW010000059.1:0-4810 GCA_964633565.1 uncultured Planctomycetaceae bacterium | reverse complement strand
GCAACGGTTCCAGCATTTCATCCCCAACCTGCAGCGGCGCCAGGCGCAAGGCCCCGCCTTCTGCGGAGGGGGGCGCGTTCTCCCGGGGCGCGGCGTCCGACGGCTGCTGCTCCGCGGCTGCCCGGGCACGGCCGGCAGCGGGTCCGCACAGGAGAGTGGTACAGATGCAAAAGCGCCACAAGGCCGACGTCATCGGCAACTCCTACAATGGGTCCCGCACCGCGGACTCAAACACCGCCGCGGGAGGGATGGTCAGATTGACACACTATTCTAGCGGGAGGCGGGCCGGCAGACCAAGGGAGGTCTGCGTGGAAGACGAGGCCGTACGGCGTGGTCGTCCCGTCCCCGCGGCCGCAGGGGATCAGGTCAGCGGGCGGTGGTGCGCTTTTTGCGAGCCGCTCCCGCCTTCGGCTTTGAGATCCGTTTGCGAACGGAGCTGCGCGACGAACGGCTGCGCGGGGAGCCTGGCGGTTTGCGGGCGTTCCGGGCTGGTTTCCTGTGTGCTTTGGTCACCGGCTTCTTCGGCGGGTGGGCGAGGTGTTCGAGCAGCCGCCTGCCCGCCGTTGCCAGGTCGCCGGCGCCCCCTTCCGCCGCGCGGCCGCCGTAAGCGAAGGTCCCCGCGTACCTGCGGTCGCTGGCCACGGCGCGAATCAGGTGACAGAACAGCACGGACTCGTTCTTGCGGAGCGCGGCCTTCATGTCTTCGCCGGCGGCTTCGGCCGACACGTTTCCGGGGACCAGCCCCAGCCACGCCAGCACCGTGCAGGACAGTTCGTCCACCGGCACCATATGCGCTCCCAGGCAGTGCTGGAGCGCATAGGCGCGGATGAACGGCGTCAGATACCGGATCTGCGCCAGTTGCTTTTCCGCCACATCCAGGGTCTTGCGTTTCAGTTGATCGAGATCAAAGGCGTAGAAGTTCTCGAAGGTGAACTGCAGCGCTTCGCGGATCCGGAGCGCGCGCCACTCCGGTTGCGAGACGTCGCCGAGCACCTGCTCGATTTCCGATATCGAGCTGACGCGGATCTCGTTCAAGTCGTGAAACGACGCGAGCAGCCGCGCATACACCGCTTCGGCCTGGTCCTGTGATCCATTCTCCAGACACGCGGCAAACAGCAGCGTCTCGAGCACGGGGAGCGACTGCTTCGGCAGCGCCTGGCCGTACTTTTTCCGGAGAATGCCCAGCACCTTGTGCGCCACCGCCAGCCGATCGGAGGCTTTGAGCTTCTTGGGATTCGAATTCGACATCGCTCTGTTCCCTGCGTCATGCATGGCGGATGGGGATCGTGAGGCGCAGGCCATCAACCGGCATCGTCCGCTGCGCCGTCGGAGTCGTCGTAGGAATCGGCGTCGAGGACAGCTTCGTCTGCGGCCTGCGCGGGGCCGCCGCGCTCCTCGTCCAGCGCGCGAAGCATTTGCGAAACGGCAATGCTGTTCTTGACCCCCAGGTCGAGGACAAAGCTGAGAACCGGCGTGTAACGCAACTGCAGTTCATCGGCGATCAGCGCCTGCAGAAAACCGTGGGCGGAGTTGAGCCCCTGGACCGCGCGGTGCTGCGCCTTGTCATCGCCCATCACCGAAACGCGGACCTTCGCCGTGCGCAGGTCGGGTGCGACGTCGACGCCGATGACCGTCACGTTCCGGACCCGCGGGTCGCGGAGTTCGAACAGGACGGCATTGCTGACGACGTGGCGGACGGCCTGCGCGATCCTGGCGGTGCGTCGAGTCGACATGGGCGAGGTCAATCCTCGAGCGTCCGTTTACGCTCCTCGATGCGGAAGGCTTCCAGCAGGTCTCCTTCCTTGACGTCGTTAAAGCCCTCCAGGCGAATGCCGCATTCCAGTCCGTCGCGGACCTCGCGGACGTCGTCCTTTTCACGCTTCAGCGACGCGATGGGATAATCGTTGAGCACCGTCTGGTCGCGGATCAGGTGCACGCGGTTCGAACGCTCGATCGTGCCGTTGAGCACGCGGCAACCGGCGACCGTGCCCACGCGGCTGATCGGAAACGTGCGGAGGACCAGCGCCCGCCCGGTCGACACTTCGATGCGTTCGGGCCGCAGCAGTCCCTCGAGCGCCTGTTTCATGTCGTCGGTGACGTTGTAGATGATGTTGTACCGCCGGATTTCGACCCGTTCCCGGCCGGCCAGCAGTTGCGCGCGATCCTCCGCCACGACATGAAACGCGATGATGATGGCGCCCGAAGACGCGGCCAGCGTCACGTCGCTCTCGTTCACTCCGCCGACTCCGGAGTGAATGATGTTGATTCTGACTTCGGGATGCTCGAACTTCGAGAGTTCGCCGCGGAGCGCCTCGATCGAGCCCGGCGTGTCGGCCTTCACGATCAGCGGCAGCACCCGCACGCTCCCGTCGCGGTCGGCGAAGAACTGTTCCAGTGTCTTCGGTCCGCCGCGGAGCGCCAGCAGCTCCATGCGGCCCCGTTCCTGGAACCAGTCCGCGATCTCGCGCGCCTCCTCCAGCGTGTCCGTCACCACAAACTGGTCGCCCGCGTCGGGGACCACGTCGAGTCCGGAAACACGCACCGGCGCGGAGGGGGGCGCCTCGGTCACTTCGACGTTGCGGTCGTTGTACATCGACCGCACGCGGCCATACGCCGACCCGCAGGCGACGATGTCGCCGACCCGCAGCGTGCCGCGACTGACAATGATCCAGGCCACCGGCCCCAGACCCTCGTCGCGAAACGCCTCCAGGCACACGCCCTCCGCCGGCAACTCGGCCGGGGCCGAAAACTGCTTGTCTTCCGCCGTGAACAACACGGTTTCCAGCAGGTCGTCCACTCCGGTCCCCTTGAGCGCGGAGATCCGCACGACCTCGGTGTCGCCCCCCCACTCGATCGGCAGCACTTCCTGTTGCGCCAGCCCGTTGAGCACCTTCTGCTCATTGGCGCCGGGGAGGTCGACCTTGTTCATCGCCACGACGATCGGCACGCCGGCGGCCCTGGCGTGGCTGATGCACTCGACGGTCTGCGGCATGACGCCGTCGTCCGCCGCCACCACCAGCACCACGATGTCGGTCACATTGGCGCCGCGGGCCCGCATTTCGCCAAATGCGGCATGGCCCGGCGTGTCGACGAACGTCAGCTTGTGTCCGTTGTGCTCGATCTGATATGCGGCGATGTGCTGGGTGATGCCGCCGGCTTCGCCCGCCGTCACGTTGCTGGAACGGAGGCGGTCGATGAGCGTCGTCTTGCCATGATCGACGTGCCCCAGGATCGTGATGATCGGCGGGCGCGGGACGACCGGCACGCCCAGTTCCTCATCGGTGAGTTCAAGGCGCGCGGCCAGCGAGTCCTCAATCGTGGAGGGCCGCTTGACCGTCAGGTCGACTCCCAGTTCCAGCGCCACTTCCAGCGCCGTGTCTTCATCCAGGACGTCGTTGATCGTCACCATCCGTCCCGTCCGGAACAGGATGCCGATGATGTCCCGGGCCGGCCGACCGAGCGCCTCCGAGAATTCGCGCACGTTCACCGGCACGGACACGGTCGCTTCGGTCTTGAGTTCCACCGCGCCGGCCCGCCGGTGCCGCTTGGGGACCTTGGTGATCGTGGCCGTCTCGAGTTCTTCCTCTCCTCCGCGGGTCCGCTGCCGCTTGCGGCGCCGTTCTTCGCGCGCCTCCGCCAGCCCCAGGCTGCCGGCGCGGGGCTTGCGCGCGGCGGTCTCTTCCTCCTCCACGATCACGCGTGGTTTCTTGATCTCGTCCTTGTGTTTCTTGAGAATGTTGGCCAGCGGACTCTGCTGTTTCAGGAACTCAGCCGCCGTCAGCCGCATCTCCGGCTTCTGGGCCGGTCCTTCCGCCCTGGCCGGCGCCGTCGGCGGCTTGAACGTCGGCCGGGCCACGCTCGGCAGCGACGGCGCCTTCTTCTGCTTTTCCCGGCGGGCCTTGGCCTCCATCTCGCGCACGGAGCCGCGCGGCTTCATTTCCCGGATGCCGGACAGGCCCGCGCCGGTCGGGGCGACGTAATCCGATCGCGAGATCGCGGCGATGCGCGGCCTCTCCGCCGGAGGTTCCTGCGGCGGGGCGGGCTCCGCACCGGCAGGCGCCGGCGGGAGAGGAGTTTCGGCAACAAGGGGAGTTGCGGCGGGTGATTCCTCGGGCGCAACGGGCGCCTCAGGCTCCGCCACCGGCGCCTCTTCCTCCTCCGGGCGGCCGCGCCGCGCGCGCAGCGTCCCCGCCAGCGGCCCCAGCGTCCGGATCGGCCGGGCCTTGGCGGCGCGCTCCGGAGGGACTTCGCGCGACGGCGTGGGCGCTTCCGGCGCGGCCGCTTTGCCGTCCGGACCGATGGCGCGCACCGACCTCAGGTGTTCCAGCACCATGTCCCGCTCTTCCGGCGAGACACTCGCCAGGGGCGAGGCCTTGATGGCCAGCCCGGCGTCGTTGCAGTGCTGGATCAGATCCTTGCTGTCGATGCCCAGCTCTTTTGCCAGCGCGAAGATACGAATCTTCAATCCACGCCTCTCCGTTTACGCTCCCCGGGAATCCTCAGTGCGCTTTCAATTCACGCGTGATCCTCTGCGTTCCATCCCGTTCCGTCAGTCCGGCTCCGCCGCTGTCGGCGGGTCGGACGATGCCGTCGTCCGCTCCTGTTCAGGCCGCGCCGCAGTCTCCGCCCCGTTGTCTGAACCGTGTACCGACGGCTCGTCGTCGGGCTGCGGGTCCATGCCGACCGGCTCCAATTCCCCTCCGGAATCAGCGGACACTGCCGCCGCTTCAACGTCCGTCGCTGCGGTCTCCGCTTCGGGTTCTTCCATCTCCCCGCCGGCACCGGCCGCTTCCGCGCCGGAATCCGAAAC
>CAZWGW010000058.1:15352-16677 GCA_964633565.1 uncultured Planctomycetaceae bacterium | reverse complement strand
TCTTCGAACAACCGCCCGACCAATGCCCGATCGCGGATGTCCCCCTGGATGAAGACGAAGCGCCCGGGGCGCGACGCCCGGCTACGTTCAGTTTCGATTTCCGTGAGATTCGCGCGTTTCCGGACCGGATCTACCACGTCCACATGAAGGTCGCGGCCGTCACGCTAAACGGCCGGACCGGCATCCTCGCCAGCCATCTGCCGTTCGGCGACCCGCGGCGGGGCTGGGACTTCCGCAGCGTCGGCCGGGGCGGCGTGCGGTTTGAGGAGATCATCCGCGCGCTGAACGCGGCCGGTTATCCGCAGGACATGCCCCTCTCGGTTGAATGGGAGGATTCGGGCATGGACCGCGAGATCGGCGCGGCGGAAGCGGCGCAGTTCTGCAAGAATGTCGACTTCAAGCCGTCGCGGAGGGCGTTCGACGCCGCGTTTGCGGATTAGCACGCTCTCCGGATGGAGCCACACGCCGGACCCATGGAGGTGACGTCATGAAGGCGGTGCTGGAAAAGGCCTATTCGCTGGGGTTCGTCGAGGAGAATTACGACAATCTCCAGGATGATGACGAATTCGATGACGTCGCTGTGACTCGGGACTTCCGACTGGCGGTCATTCACGAGCCGCGCCGCCATAATCGCCGACGCGCCAAGCGCTGAGTGTACGACGCTCGCGCGGGCTGCCGTCTGAACGGCGGTTCGCTCGCGGCGGCTACTGCAACTTTTCGAGATGGCGCGCTGCGAAGAATTCCGCGAAGGCGCTGAAAGTCTCACCACCTTTCACGCGGAAAAGGACGGGCGTTTCCTTCACCTGACGCAGTACGCCTGCGCGACTGATCGGTTCACACCCGAAGACCATCTGAAAGACGCATTTGTCAACGGGCGTGTAGACCCACAGGTCGCCGTTTGCCTCGGAGCCAAATACCACGAATTCACCGGGACCCGGAATCGACGTGGACTCGAGGTTCATCGCGTTCTGGAGATAGGCGTAGGCCTTTGAACCGGGACCCAGGCGTGAGAGACCTGGGTACTTCGGCACGTAGAAGAGTTCGACGCTTCCCATCGGCAGCCGGAAGTCCACCGCGCCGGCCGGCTCTTCAATCGTCCCGATTCCGTTATACAGCAGCCGATGTTCGGGCAGGCCGCGTATGCCGTGCCGCAACAGGGGCTCAAAGTTCCCACCCCGCGCGCGAAAACTGCCGCACGACGTTCTCCGCCTCGGGGGCGTTCGTCGCCCGCAGTTCGATCGGGTCCCATTCGATCTTCCGGCCGATGCGATAGGCGACGGTCCCCAGCAGTACCGTTTCCGCCAGCGCGCCGGAATAGTCGAAGT
>CAZWGW010000058.1:0-15342 GCA_964633565.1 uncultured Planctomycetaceae bacterium | reverse complement strand
GGCGCGGATCCACTCGTTGTGGTGGCCGATCGAGTTCGGGATCGACTGTTCGGGCGGCTTGAAGTCTTTGTATCTGTCTTCGGGGAAGAGCGTGTACGAACCGTAATCGGCGAACATCGTCCCGTCGTCGCCGGTGAAATAGACGCCCGAGCCGGCGAGCTGACGGCCGTCGTGGACCGTCTCGGTTATGTCGCCGTCCGTCCAGGTCAGCGTGACAGGAGGCTGCTCCCCACGGGCCGGGAACTCCCAGACCACCTTCATCCCGGAGGGGGTCGTCAGCGGATGGCACGGCGGACCTTCCGTCGCACACGTCGTCGGCCAGCGCAGGTCGAGCGCCCAGAACGGCAGGTCGATATAGTGGCAGCCCATGTCGGCGAGCGTCCCCCCGCCGAAGTCCCACCACCGCCGCCACTCGGCCGGCATGTAGGCTTCGTGGTACGGCCGGTACGCCGCCGGCCCGAGCCACAGGTCCCAGTCGACTTCCGGCGGGACCGGCTGTGATGCGGTCGGCCATTGAATGCCGCCCCAGCCTTTGCCGACCCACACGTCCACCTTGCGCACCGGGCCGATCGCGCCGGACTTGATGATTTCGACGACGCGGCGGTAGTTGTTCTCGGCGTGGACCTGCGTCCCCATCTGTGTGGCGACGTGGTATTCCTTGGCCGTCTGTGACATGAGCCGTGCTTCCCACACGGTGCGGGCCAGCGGCTTCTCGCAGTAGCAGTGCAGCCCCTGCCGCATGGCCGTCACGCCGCAGATGGCGTGCGTGTGGTCGGGGGTGGAGACGACGACGGCGTCGAGCTGCTGATCGTCGAGCATCCGGCGGAAGTCCTTGTACTTCGCCGCCTGCGGGAACTGCGAATACGCCTGGGCCGCGCGGCGGTCGTCCACGTCGCAGATGGCGACGATGTTCTCCCGCGAGACCCCTTCCAGGTTCCCCGCGCCGCGGCCGCCCGGTCCGATGATCCCGACGTCGAGTTTCTCGTTAGGAGAGTTGCTCTCCTGCGCGAGGCCGACGTGGGAGACGTACAGGCCGGCGCCGATCAGGGCAGAGTGCTTGAGGAAATCGCGGCGGGAGGCGGGGCGGGGCATGTGGGACTCCGGGGTGCGAGGGATCAACGCGGGTGAATATGACAGCGCGCGCCAGAGCGTGCAACCACCCGGCCGTCATGGGATGAGCAAAGGATCGCGCGACGACGAACAGACGCCGTTGTCGATGTTACACCGGCTTGCGGCTGAAGAGTTCTTCCAGCGAGATCTCGAACCCGGGCAGGATGTCGTCGGCGCGCAGCGTCGCCTCGGCCGTCAAGATGGTGACGTCCTTTGGCGAGCGGTAGACGAACACCTGCCTCCTCAACGGCCACACAATCCAGACCTGGTTGACGCCATGCTCGAAGTATTCCTGGACCTTGACCATGACCTCGTCGTACAGGTCATTCGGGCTGGTCACTTCCACGCACAGCGCCGGCACGACTTCCCAGTCCCCGACTTCCGGAACCTCCCGATCCAGCGGCCAGCGTTCGACTGAGACGAACGCCGCATCCGGTCGGCGGCCCAGGCGGCGCTGGCGATCCAGGATGAACAATGCTTCGAGCGTTGCAGTACCCCGGGCGGTGGATCGGGCGGCGACTCTCATTTCATCGTAGAGACGCATCGCGATCAAATTCGCAAACGCACTCATAGGCGGCGTCTCCACTCGGACTCCGTCAATGATCTCATACAGGGCGTCGGGATCGTCCAACGGAACGACGGCCCCGCCCGGTGGGTGCATCAGGACTGTTCCGGTCGCCATACGAAACCCTCGGTGAATTAAGGACTCAGCCCGCTGTGCTGCGTCCAGTGCATTGTATCCCGGCCTCGCAGGGAATCCTATTCCTTCTTCGGCACCGGGGCCCCCGGCAGATACTTCGCCGCCGGATCGTCGGGCGGCTTGTCCAGCGCCAGAAACGACATCAGATCGGCGATCTCCAGCGACGTGAGTTGCTTCTCCAGGTCTTCCGGCATCATCGACAGCTCGCTCACCTTGTATGCGTCGATCTGGTCGCGCGGAATCGTCTCGATCTTCCCCCCCTGCACTTTGAGCACGACCCGCTGCTCGCTCTCTTCTGCCGCCAGCCCGGTGAGGACGCGGCCGTCGGTCGTCACCAGTTGCCGCGCCTGATAACCGGGACCGACGACCAGCGACGGGTCGAACACGTTGGAGAGCAACTGCTCCCAGTTGTTCCGGCCGTTGAGCGTGATGTCCGGTCCGACGTCGGCCCCTTCGCCGTGGATCTTGTGGCACTGGGCGCAGAGCTTTTTGAAGACAGCCTGCCCCTTGTGCGGGTCGCCCGGCGATTCCTTCAGGAAGTCACGCATGCGACTCACGAGCTGTTCGCGCTGCGGATCGCGCCCTTCGCGGACCGCACCGTAAACTTCGCGGAACTGTTTCTGCAGGGCATCGTCCTTGAACGACGCGATGCGGCGGAGCTGATTGAGGTTGAGGGCGTCCTTTTCGAGCTTCTTGTCAGAAACGGCGACGAGCAGTTCACGCGACCAGACCGGCCGCTGCGTCAGCAGTTCGATGGCGCGCGGCTTGAGTTCGGGTTCGAGCTGGTCGAAGTTCGCGAGCACGGCCGCGGCGACCTCCGGCTGGTCCAGCCGCCCGAGCGCGGCCAGCAACTGCCCGCGGAATTCGGTCGTGCCCCTCTCGCGATCAGCGAGGACGGCCGTCGCGTCCTTCAGGATCGCCGCATCACCGGTCGCGATGAGCGCCTGCAGTGCGGCGATCCGCCGTTCGAGCGGCGCGGTGGCGGACGTAAACGTCCCCCGTGCGATCCGCGTCCCATTCGCATCCTTCCACCCGGTCGTCAACAGGGCCGCATCGAACCGGAGCGGGTGCTGCTCATCATCGATGATCGCCCCCAGTCGATCCGAAAGCTGCTCACGGAGGGCGGCCACGCGCTGCGTTTCCAACTCGCCGCTCTGCAGGCTTTTCGTGAGAATCGCCAGACAGCGGCGGGCGGTCTCCTCGTCGGCGTCGAGGACAAGGTCGAGGAGGGTGACGACGGAATTGACGTCGGCGGCGTTCTTGGAATGGTTTTGGGCTGACACCACTCCGCTCAGCCAGACTACCGTTACCACGACCCACGGCGCCGGCGGAAGCAGTTTCATCGTGTTTCGTTGCATCGTTGAGTCGAGTTTGCCACGAGAGTGGAAAGGATCAGTTAAAACGATCGAGCCAGTACAGCGGTCTGCGACGCGTGTGGGCGATGGCGACGACGACCGTCTCCGCGGGTCGGCAGAGCACAATCACTGCAAACGGGAAACGTCTGAGCAGGATGCGGCGAATGTCGAGCGGACCGGAATACTGCTCCATGCGGGAGAGCGATTCAGGAGATTTGCGAATCATGTTCAACGCATCGTGAACCGCCGCAAGAAACTCATCGCCCAGCGACGACTGACGCTCGTCATACCAGATCGCAGCCGCGATCGCCTCTCCCTCTGCCTCGGGGAGGACCCGGAATTTCATTGATGCACGGCCTTCGCGGAGCGGTGAGCGGCAAGTGCATCCCGCATGTGCCCCAAGGCGGCATCAAAGTCGACGGCGTTTGTCTCGCCGAGGTCGTAAGCCTTAATGCGACGATCGATCTCGCGGGACCACGCTTCGGCGATCGTCGGATTGGAAAAGTTCCCTTCCGGAAGACTCCTTTCGAGCATGTCGGCCACATAGGCGCGGTCCTCGGGGGACAGAGTCATTGCCTGCGTGGCGATCTGGTCTCGGAGGGTCATCGAATGACTCCTGCTGCGTCCTCATTCTCTCATCGATTGAGTTTGATCAAGCACATTTATCCTATGTTTCCGATTCAATGAGTGTAAGTGCGGAATTCACTCTCCCTTTCCCCGCCCCAGAATCCGCTCCGTCACCCGCGGCATGATCTTCGCCAGGTTCGGGGTCTGCTTCAGGTCGTAATTTTTGGCCAGTTTCAGAAACTCAGCGCTCTGCTTCTCCAGCAGCGGGTGCAGGTTCTGCCACACGACGTGCGCGATCACCTCGTCGTCGCCGGAGTGAGCCAGTACGTCAATGAGCAATGGCAATGGGCTGATGCCATCGATCTTTCGGGCGGCAATCGCCACCTGCACCTGCACGTCGCGCGACTCGTCGCGGGCCAGTTTGACAATCCTGGCGCTGACAGCAGCGTCGAAGTGACGCGCATCGCCGGCTGCACGCACACCCCAGGCGCGAAACGTTCGATCGGAATGCGACAGGAGCGTCAGCGCAATCTCCTTGTCGAGCGGGCCGGCCGAGATCAGGGCATTCAGGGCGTGCCGGCGCTGTGTCGGCAAGGCACTGTCATCGAAGACGACGCCGCTGAGTTGCTTCAACAGCCCGGCCGACGCCCGCTCCCCCAGCAGCCGCTGCGCCGTTTCGCGCCGATACACGTTCGCGTCCCCCAGCAGCGCGATCAGTTCCTCATCGGTGTTTTTCGCCAGATCAAACGGCTGGGCGTGCGGCGTCTCCTTGTACCGCACCCGGTACAGCCGCCCTTTCTCCCGCTCGATTCCCTCCGGATCGGCGTTCGCATCCTGGTAGCAGTGGTAGCGGTCGTACCAGTCAAGGATGTACAGGCTCCCGTCCGGGCCGGTCTTCTGCACAACCGGCATGAACCAGGCGTCGTTGGCCGTCAGAAAGTCCGCCAGCCGCGCGTCCTTCCCCTCGCCGATATTTCGGACGGCGGAGTGCGCTTCGCCGTCGAACGCGCCCGGAGGCGCGGGGAAACCGGCGTGCGCCGATCCCCTGTAGGTGGAGCCGCTTCGCTCCAGCACGTCGGCATTGATGCAGCCGCCGTGGATGTTCCCCATGTAGAGCACCTTGCGGTACTCTTCGGGGTAGGCGTCGCTGTCGAACCACGTAATGCCACAGTAGGCCGCCTTCTGGTGGGTGTGCTTGACGATCGATTCGATCGGCCAGGTGTAGGCCGGGTACGGTCCCCCCTGTCGGATGTAGTAGCCGGTCTCGACGAGGTGCCACAGATGGTCGATCACGCAGGCGGAGACGAAGAAGTCCCCCTCGTCATTGACGGCGATTCCCCACGGATTGCTCGTCCCTTCGCAGAAGACCTGGAACTCCCGCGTGCGGGGATGTATCCGCCACAGCGCGCAGGTGAACTCCCAGCCCGGATGGTCGGCGTTGTAGTGCGGGTTCGATTCGGAGTACCTCACGTGCGAGTGGTTGAACACGCCGTTGAGGCCGTACAGCCAGCCATCCGGTCCCCAGGTAAACGAATTCGGCAGTTCGTGCGTATCGGTGCGGCCGAAGCCGGTGACGACGACTTCGGTCCTGTCGGCCTTGAGGTCGCCGTCCGTGTCCTGCAGGAACAGGATGTCCGGGGAATTGGCGACCCACACGCCGCCGTAACCGACGGCGATGCCGGAGGGGATATTGAGCCCTTCGGCGAAGACGGTTGTCTTGTCGACCTTGCCGTCGCCGTCGGTGTCTTCGAGAACCTTGACGCGGTCTCTGCCGGGACCGGGGTCGCGGCGCGGATACTCGAAGCTCTCGGTGATCCAGAAGCGTCCCTTCTCGTCGATGCACATCGAGACCGGGTTCACGACGTCCGGTTCGGCGGCGACGATCTCGACGGAGAAACCTTCGGGGACGACCATCCGCGCGACGGCCTCTGCTGGCGAGAGGGGCGGACCGGGCGGGCGGTCCTGCGCGCGGGGGATTTCAAGACGCTGGGCAGAACTCTCACGCGTCGTTCCCAGCAGGATCAGACAGAGCAGCAATCCGAGTAGCGGCCGTCGATGGGAAGCCTTGTGTTGCATCAGTTCATCCTGGTTGCGTGCACGTTCCGGATCATCGTTGCTCGAAGTAATCACGCGCCGACGGGGTCACCAGCGTCCCGATGATGACCGACCAGATGACAATCTGGATCACGAACACCGCGATCAGAATCACGATCAACTCCTGCGGGAATTGCTGCTGGAGTTGCGGAGGCAGGTTCGGGCCGCCAATCAGCAGTCCTGCGCCACAGGCCAGGACGACGAGGATCCCAAGGACTGACAGCACAACCGCCGTCCACCGGGCGGAATTCTGCGCCTGGACGTACCCGATAATCGCGGCAATCTCGATCAGGATTCGGAAGACCGAACCGCAGGCGCCGCCGACATTCTGGTCCATCAGGTTGCCGAAGACTCCGACGATATTGAGCAGGATCAATGCCACCTCGCCCCCGATTGCGACCATGACGGTGATCGGCATTCCCCCACCGCGGCTCCTCTTGCGGGAGGATTTTTTCTTGCGCGGACGAACTGGAGCCTCAAACGGCGACTCGTCCTCTTCGCCGTACGAATCCTGCTGCGTGCCAAGATCGAGATTGTCCCACGGATCGCCTTGTGCGGCCGACGCGACGTCGGGCACGGACACGATCGCCTCGCATTGCTTGCAGCGAAACTTCTTGCCGGCCGCGTCGTCCTTGACCTGGTACGACTTCGCACAACTCGGACAATTGACGGAGATTGGCATTACACGCAGCCTGGGAAAACGGTCGAGAAATCAGGTCATCCTGTCCCGCACACGATGGTCGAGACGGGGAGAGATGTCAAACGTAAGATGAGGATAATCGACCGGGAAAGCGTCCCGGAGGATGGCTGCCGCCGTGGGCCACCGGTGAACTGTCGTTCTGCCGTTCTCACCGGGTTTTCCTCTGGTATAATCCATCAACGATAGTCGATCTGTTCGCCCCGGCGTTCGGGGCACTCCGTGGAGAGTCACGTGTTTCAGCGATTCTGTCAGCCTGCGGCCCATCAGCGGCATGCCTACGCGGGCTTTCACCCGCTCGTGCCGGAAGGGCTCGCCGTCGTCAGCCGCCGCAACATGCTCAAGGCGTCGCTCGCCGGCATGGCCGGGCTGACCGTGCCGCGGCTGCTTGCCGCGAGGGAAGGGGTAGCGCCGAGCCATCGCAGCGTCATCCTGCTGTGGATGACCGGCGGGCCTTCACAGATCGACACGTGGGACCCCAAGCCCGATCGCCCGTACAACAACCGCGGCCCGTTCGCGCCGATCCAGACGAATCTCCCCGGCACGATCATTTGCGAGCACCTGCCGAGGCAGGCCGCGATGATGGACAAGTTCACGCTGATCCGCTCGGCCGACCCGGCGCACAGCAACCATGAGCCGAACATGGTCTGGCAGACGGGGAATCTCGGCGCGGCGCCGCGCGTCGATCCCGACAAGGGTCCGAAATGGCCGGCCATCGGCTCGATCGTGTCGAAGTTTCGCGGCGCGAACGAGCCGGGGATGCCGCCATACGTGGCGTTCATCAGGAGCAACTCGCATCTGGCATTCGCCGGCTACCTCGGCAAGCAGTACGACCCGTTCATGGGGAACAAGGCGGCAAAACTCCCCGTCTACGACCTCGTCGGCGTTCCGCAGGGTCAGATGAGCGGCGGTGAGATGTTCCAGTTCGCTGGCGGCCTGTCGTACGACCGGATTCAGTACCGCACCACTCTTCTTGAGGACCTTGACCGGCTGCGGCGCGATCTTGACCAGCGCGGCGACCTGGCAGCGATGGATTCCTATACACAACAGGCCGTGGAAATGGTCGCCGGCCGCCGGGCACAGGAGGCGTTCGATCTTTCCCGCGAGCCGGAGGCGATTCGACGTCGGTATGGCGACCACCTCTGGTGCCAGCAGGCGCTGCTCGCGCGACGGCTGGTCGAAGCCGGCGTCGCATTCGTCACTCTCGACCTGTCGTATCACACGGCTTCGGGGACGTGGGACACGCACGGCGACAACATTCCGCCATACGGCGGCATCAAGAAAGGGCTGGGACCGCTGCTCCCGCGGTTCGACCATCTGCTCACCACGCTCGTCAGCGACCTGGACGAGCGCGGGCTGCTGGACGAAGTGCTGGTCATCGCCATGGGCGAATTCGGTCGCACGCCCAACATGGGAACGCAGGACAGCACCGACGGCCGCAACCATTGGCCGGTGGTGATGTCGATGTGTCTGGCCGGCGGCGGACTGCGGCATGGGCAGGTCATTGGCGCGTCGTCCCCTGACGGCGGCACGATCGCCGAGCGACCCGTCAAGCCGGGCGATCTGGCGGCCACGATCTACCGTCACATGGGCGTGCCGCTCGACGCCGCCTTTAACGACGACCGCGGGCGGCCGCACCCGATTGTTCAGGAGAACGGCCAGCCGATTGCCGAACTGTTCTGAATCGACAAGACCCGTTCCCGGCGCGCCGGGACCGGGCTTCTCGATGACCGCGTGACGAGGAATCAACATGCTCTCGATTCACAGTCGTGGCGTGCGGCACTGCGACGGTCTCCCGCGGCGCGAAGTCCTCAGGATTGGCGGACTCGCGCTCGGCGGGCTCACGCTTCCGCAGTTGCTTCAAGCGGAGCAGGCGGGCGCTGCGGGACGTTCGCAGAAGTCGGTCATCATGGTCTTCCTGACCGGCGGCCCGCCGCATCAGGACATGGTCGACCTCAAGCCCGACGCCCCGCCGGAGTATCGCGGTGAGTTCTCGCCGATTTCCACCAGCGTCCCCGGCATCCAGATCTGCGAACATCTGCCACTGCTCGCCCGGCAGATGGACCGGCTGGCCGTGATCCGCTCGCTCGTCGGCTCGGAAGGCCGGCACGCGGCGTTTCAGTGCCTGCACGGGCATCTGGTGCAGAACCAGCCACCGGGGGGCTGGCCCTGCTTCGCCGCGGCGGTATCGCGGTTGCAGGGGAAGGTCAACCGCGAGGTCCCCCCGGCGATCGCGCTGCAGCCACGGATCGGCGGGCAGGCCTGGTCCGATCCCGGTCAGCCGGGTTTCGCCGGTCTGGCTCACGCGCCGTTCGCTCCCAACGCCTCCGGCACGCGCGACCTGACGCTGGCCGGCATCAACGCCGCCAAGCTCCGCGACCGCCGGGCCCTGCTGGCCCACATCGACATGCTGCGGCAGGCACTCGATCAGAACGACGTGATTGACGGCATGGACGAGTATTACCAGCAGGCATTTGAGATCCTCACGTCCGGCAAACTGGCCGATGCGCTCGACTTCGAGCAGGAAGCCCCGGCGGTCCGTGCCCGCTACGGGCGCGGCAGCACCGAACCGGCCGGATATGGCGACGCCGGCTGGCTCCGCAACGAAGATTTTCTCGTCGCCCGGCGACTGGTCGAGGCCGGCGCGCGGGTGGTGACGCTCGCCTTCGGCCGCTGGGACTGGCACGGGCAGCCGCACGGCACGACGTTCGACAACGCCCGCGATCACCTCCCGGCGCTCGATCAGGCCCTCTCCGCACTGCTGGACGACCTGCGCGAGCGTGGTCTGGAACAGGACGTGTCGGTCGTGGTCTGGGGGGAATTCGGCCGCACGCCGCAGATCAACAGGAACGGCGGCCGCGACCACTGGCCGAGCGTGGCCTGCGCACTCCTGGCCGGCGGCGGCTTGCGGACGGGGCAGGTCATCGGCGCGACCAGCCCGCGCGCGGAGCAGGCGGTCGACCGGCCGGTCGATTTTAAGGAGGTGTTAGCGACGGTTTATAACACGCTGGGGATCGACGTGGAGCACGCCACGATCAACGACCTGTCGGGGCGGCCTCAGTATCTCGTGGATCACACAAAGTACGGGGTGATGGCGGAGTTGGTGTAAGGCGGCACCAAAGCCGAACAACGACCGATCAACTCGTACGGCGCGAGCGGCGCCTCCAGGCTACATGTTGGTTTTCGCATCCACCGCAGCGCCCAGCACCGCGCCGAGGGCCGACGCCAGCCGGGCGTCGTGCTGGTGGTCCTGGCTGTAGATGCGAAAGATGATGAAGCTGATCGGCAGCGAGCGGAACAATTCGTCATCGCTCAGTTCCGTGGGTTGCCCGTGAGCGGCGTCGGCGAGGAAATTCTGACCGCCGGCCGGCAGCCGCGCGCTCGGCCGGTGATAGTGCCGGGCCACGTCGATCTTGAGCGGAATCTCACGAATTCCCGCGGGAAGCCGGTCGCGTACGCGGCGGAGCACCAGTTCCGGCTCGGAGAAGATGGTCGTCGCTTCGGCGCCTGCCGTGTGGAAGTTGATCGTCTTTTCGACGGCCATCTTCCAGGCGACGTTCCGGCAGACGAGCGCCTGCCAGCGCGCCCCGAGGGAGCGCAGCACGGGATCGGAAACGTCGGCCCAGCGCTGCACGTCAACCATGAGCGACGACTCCGTCAATCCGCGATAGACAGCCAGGTGTTCAAGAGGGTTGCCGGGAAACAAATGGACCATCGTCTCGCTGAAGAGTTCCTCCAGCGCCAGGTCGAGTGCCCGGACGGTGCGGTGAAAGTACACCGTGCGGAACAGATTGGCCCGCGTCTCGATGAAGTGAATCAGCGCCGGCAGGCCCCGCGGATGGATCGTCAGCCCGCTCGGCGTGAAGAAGCTGTAGTGCAGCAGCCGTGTGACGTCGAATGCCCGCTGGTTGTAGCCGGTCATGTAGGCGTCGCGGAGCACGAAGTCCATATTGTCGATCGTGTAGATGCCGCTGAAGAGCGCCCGCAGCTTGCGAAGCCAGTCGGGGTGCCCTTCGTCGGCCGCGCCCCCTTTGGGCCGCTGAATGAGCCACGCGACCTGTCGCGGGTCGAGTTCTTCCAGCGGGCCGAGGCGGCCGTTGGGGTTGCGCCGCACCTGTCGCAGCAGGTCACCCAGTTCGTGCTCGATGATGCGGGCCCCAATGTCCTCGTGAGTGACGCCGAACTGCGCCAGATACTGGTCGTCGAAGAAGTGCCCGAAGGGCCCATGGCCGACGTCGTGCAGCAGCCCGGCCAGGCGGACGAGCGATTCGAGATACGCCTGCGACGGGACGTTGCTGCATGATTCGCACAGCGACGGATACCACTCGGCCACCACGCGCGAGCCGAGGTGCATCACCCCCAGCACGTGCTGGAACCGCATGTGCTCCGCCGAGGGAAAGACCCACCAGGCGGTCTGCAGTTGGTGAATGTTTCGCAGCCGCTGCACCCACGGATGGTCGATGATCTCCTGCTCGGAGACCTCCCCCGGCGGCAATCCACTGCGCGAGATGAACGCGATGTATCCGTGGATCGGGTCGTGGGCCAGGCTCTCGGTCGTGTAATCGCGCGCCATGCGTGATCCTCGTCCCCTCTGACCTATGCTTCGACGTCCCGCCGAGAGTTCCGCAATTGCCGCCGGGCGGACTGATAGGCCCGGCGGCGCTCGCGCGAAACGGTCATCTGCACATCGGCCGGCGTCAGGTCGTAACGCCGGGCATACTGCGCCAGGAACTTCTTTTCTCCAGAAGTAATCTGTCCATCCGCCAGCACCGCATGCACCAACTGCTCCAGGTGCCGCAGCGCCTGCTGCGAATCCTGCGGGACCGGCAACTCCACCTGGCCGGCGCGGGCGCTGTTGATCGCCAGCTTCACCTGCTCGCGCGTCAGTCCGCGGTGCGCGCCCAATCGATGCAGGGCCTCCACCTCGGCCGGCGCCATCTGCCCATCGCTGACCATGACGCGGGCCAGAATGGCGAGCGACAGTTCGGCGTCTCCGTTCCGATCCAATTGGTGATCGATCACGGCGTCGGCAGGGAGCACGTCGCTCGCGCGGAACGCCAGGTCCGATGTGAAGGGGCGGACGTCGTCGAGCACCCAGTCGTGGCGGCCGTCGGTGATATTCGTGCCGCAGAAGGTGCAGGCGCCTTCGGTGTTGACGGCGATCGGCGCTCCGCAGTTGGGGCAGCCCGCCGAGGTGAATGTGCCCCGCGCGACGCTCCGCACACCATGCCGTCGCGCCAGGACGTAGACGTGCGTGTAGATCGCCTTGTCGCGCAGTTCCCGCGCGCCCTCCTGCGGATTGCCCGAGCAGTAAATCCCCGACCAGCGGACCTTGACGCGGACGCGATCGGGCGTGTCGGCCATTCCGGTGCAGACGTCGATGATCTCCACCTTGCCGACGGCCGGGTCTTTCCAGAATTCACCCCGGTCGCGCAACTCGTCGCAGCTTCCCGTGAATTCCGTCAGGAACCGGGGGGAGAGTACCGGGCGGGCGTAACTGACTTCCCGGTGGAACTCGGCGGAGCGTAGCCGCCAGAACATGACCGAGACGCGGTCCTCCACGTGCTGGATACTGAACTGCGGGTCGCGCGTCTTCAGTTCCGCCAGACCGGGAATGCCGCGTTCCGTGCCCGGCACGCGCCATTCCTGGTCCTGTGTGATTTCGGCCAGCACCCAGTCGAACTCGCCGGAGTTGACCTGGGCGCCGCACGACGTGCATCTGGCGACGTCGACGATCGCGAGCGGAGCGGCGCACTTCGGACAGTGTCCCTCGACCGTTCCGGGGCCGGACAACGATTTCGCGCCGGGTCGCCGATGAAATGACCAGAACTCGACGAACTCCTGCGGTTGACCCGACCCCGATCGGCGCTGCCCGGTTTGCAGATCGACGTTGTAATCGACGGCCGATGCATGGAACCGCACGTGCAGCGTGTCGAAGGCATCGTCGGTAAATGCCGCAACGACTTCGGCACTGAAGATCGTGACGTCGCTCATCGGATTGCGGATTCCCTCCGCCCGCTGCATGCCGATCTGCAGCGTAAACCGTTCGTGGATGCCGTCGCTGATAAAGGCCCGCACCTGGGACAGGTCCTGGCTGCTCCAGGCGTCCTGGATCCTGACGAATGCCGACCGTGCGCGTTCGAGGAACCGCTCGACGTCAAATGCTGGATCGCGCTGCGTGATGGCCGACAGAGTGCCGGTGCGCACCATCTGGTCCTGCCGCGCATAGCCGCGACGGATCGTGCGCGTGATGTGCCCTTCGCGCGCGGAGCGACCGCCATAGATCAGGAACACAACGACCGCGATGGTGACCGGGATGCCGATTGCCGGATGTCGGACGCACAACCAGATCAGCAGTCCGAACAGGTCGCCGCCATCGCCGCCGCCACCACCATCACCGCCGCCACCTCCTCCCCCACCGTAGCTCCCCCCGCCGCCTGCCCGGGCCAGAACCGACGAGACATCGACAAACAGCACCCAGGCCAGGAGACCGGGTACGGCAAGCCAGGTTGCCCTCCCGAGGCCGAGGATCGGCGTGCAGCAACAGAAATGCGGAACGATTCGGCGCATCGCGGCATGGTTCCGTCGGTGTCGAACGCTTGGGAGACGGCTACCAGCCCGTGTATGATACATCGGGCCGTTCATGTCAACGTGGGACCGGGGCTGATGGATCACCGGGCGGATCCGCGCAGGACACCTCAGCCGTCGATTCAGGACGGGGCCGCCTGGGATCGCGCGCCGGCTGTCGCCGTCGTGTTCGCGCTGGGCGCCGGGATCGCGATTGACCGCCACTGGCGGCCGGCCTGGACTCTCTGGATTCTTGCCGCAATTGTGTCTCTCGCGGCGGTACTTCTGTGTCATCGACGCGAGTCCGCGCGACTCAGCGCCTGGGGCGTGGTGCTGTTGTGGGCCTGTCTGGGCGGCGCTCGGCACCATGTTTTCTGGTCGCTGCGTGAGCGGACCGACATCGCGCAGTACGCGGGCGATGAACCACAACCGGTCGCACTCATCGGTTGCGTCGAGACGCCTGTCGAGATCATTGCGGCCGACCAGGATGCCTTCACGCCCGCGTGGATGCGGCTCGACCGCTCGGTTTGCCAGGTGAGGTGTGAGACGCTCCTGGCTGGGACAAAGGCATTACCCGTCTCGGGCTCGGTGCGGCTGGATGTCAGCGGCCACCTGCTCGATGTGGGTGTGGGGGACCGCATTCGTATCCTCGGCCATCTGGCGCGCCCCCGACCGCCGCAGAACCCGGGAGCGTTCGACTTCCAGACCTGGCTCCGTGATCGCGGCATCGATTGTCTGCTGCGGACGGACCATCCCGACGCCGTCCAGCGACTCGAAACCGGCCGCGGGGTGTGGCACCGCCTCGCGCAGTGGCGCCACCGCTTGCGGCAGGAGTGCCGGCAGATTCTTGCACGGCATCTGCAGCCCCGGTGCGTCCCCGTCGCCGCGTCGCTGCTGCTGGGAGACCGCACAGGGATGCCCGATGAAATCGATACGGCGTTCATCGAAAGCGGCACGATGCATCTGCTGGCAATCTCCGGTCTGCACGTCAGCCTGCTGGCCGGGATGCTCTACCTGGCGTGCCGGCTGCTGAATGTGTCACCCGTCACGACGGCGGTGATCCTGCTCGTCGGAATCGGCGGTTACGCATTTATCACCGATCATCGCCCGCCGGTGATCCGCGCGGCCGTTCTGGCGGCCGTCGTCGTGTCGGCCCTCCCCTCGGCACAACGTGTTTCGGGATTGAACACCCTGGCCGTCTCGGCGCTGGTCGTCCTGCTGTGGCATCCCACAGACCTGTTCGACAGCGGCGCGCAACTTTCCTTCCTGGCGGTCGTCGGCATTCTGTGCTCGGTCCGCTTGCTGGCTGAGTGGCGCCGCTCTGTGACGGCGCGCGACGCGGCACTCACACCGGAGCCGGGTCCACTGCGGCGCTGGCTCGGTCCGCCTCTGGCGTGGCTGGGACAATGCCAGGTGATGACGGCAGCCATCTGGCTGTTCACGCTGCCGCTCACGATGTGCCGCTTTCACCTCGCGTCGCCGATCGGGTTCCTGCTCAATGTGGTGCTGGTGCCGTTCTCCGCGGTCATGCTGGCCGCGGGGTTTGGCCTGCTGTTCTGCGGCCTGCTCCTGCCCTGGCTGGCGCCGGTCGCGGGTTGGGTCTTCGACTGGACGATCGCGCTGTTGATCGATACGTCCGGCAGCATGCAGGGCGACAAGATTGATCAGGCCCGCCGGGCGCTGAAGTTCTGCATTAACAGCCTCAACGCGAAAGATCGCTTCAACGTCCTCACGTTCAGCACCGAGGTGAAGCCGTTTCGCGACGCGCTCTGTCCGGCCGACACCGACATCAAGAGCGCCGCGCTTGATTTCGCGGAGAAGCTGCAAGCCGTCGGCGGCACGAACATCAATCAGGCGCTCGCCGCGGCGCTCGCATACGACTCGCGCGACAGCGCGCGCCCGTATCTGATCGTGTTCATGACCGACGGGCAGCCGACGCTCGACGTGACCGATCCGAATCAGATTCTCAAGAACGTGGATCAGAGGAACACGCGCGATGTGCGTTTTCACGTCTTTGGCGTCGGGTCCGACGTGAACACGCACCTGCTCGACAAGCTGGCAGAGGCGAGCCGCGGCGCGCGCGATTACTGCACGGAGAAGGAGGATCTGGAGCTGAAGCTGAGTCAGTTTGTCGGGCGGCTGACGAACCCGGTGCTGACGGACGTGAAGCTGCTGTTCGACGGACTCAGCGCGACGGATGTATACCCCAAACAGCTGCCCGACCTGTTTCAGGGCGGCGAATTGCTCGTGCT
>CAZWGW010000057.1:0-16711 GCA_964633565.1 uncultured Planctomycetaceae bacterium | reverse complement strand
GCAACCGGCCGGCCTCATTGATGCCGGCAACAGAGTCACGCGCCGCGACAGTCACGCGACGGCTGGCGTGTCATTCTTCGGGAACGAAAGCCATCAAACCGATGAATCGGGCACGCAGCACGGCCCGTCGCACGGCACGCTGATAAATGGCGGACGTGCCGGTGCGGCGGCGGGGCAGAATCCGCCCCTCGCGATCGACGAGCTGCTTGAGTGTGCGCACGTCCTTGTAATCCACATAGACCGGACGCGGGATCTCGCCCGACGGGCAAAAGCGGCACTTCAGCTTCTTCTTGAGCCGGGCGCGCTTCTTGCGGATCTTGCGGATGTCTGCTCGCGTGTACGTCGACATGTCGTAACTGTCACCTCTGCCAATGGTTGAGAATTGCGCAAGCCGGAATTATGAACAAGCCGCCACAGAAATGCAATCCGATTGCGACCGGATTCCGCGCCGGGTCGGGGTTGTCAGGACGGGGACTCCTGTCAGTGGTCGCCCGCATAGAACGGCTCGACGTGGACGACGACTTCGCGGACGGACGGCCAGTCCGCCTGGATCCGCGCCCGGACGTGCTGCGTGATGACATGCGCTGCCGAGACCGGCATGTCGGGATCGACTTCAATGTCGATATCGACATGGGCATCCGGCCCGGCGTGCTGGATGCGGACCTTTTCGACGCCCAGCACGCCGTCGACCTTCAGAGCCGACTCGCGGACCCGTTGAAAGTGGTCCTCGCGCGGCACGCGGTCGAGCAGTTGGTGCAGGTTTTCCCACGCCGCCACCGCGCCAAGCGTCACCATGATGATGGACAGCAGTGCGGCGCTGAGCAGGTCGATCAGGTGTCCGTACGCCGGCAGGCGGCTGGCTGTGAACAGCCCGACGGCGGCGACGATGCTGGTGGCGGCGTCGACCCGGTAATGGAATCCCTCGGCAATCAGCGCCGAACTGTGCTGCCGTCGCCCGCTGCGCTGCACGAGCCGCGCGCTGAACTCCAGCACGATCGCCGCCCCGGCCGGAATGCACCAGGCGAACGCCTTGACCTCACCCGCGGCCGGCGTCTCAAACATCCCCGCGACATGGCGCGCCGCCAGCCACACTCCGGCGATGCAGACCAGCAGCCCCAGTTGCAGTCCGGCCAGCGGCTCATAGCGTCCGTGACCGAACGGGTGTTCCTCATCCGGCGGCCGCGCCGCCAGGCGCACGGCAAACACGATCGCGATGCTGGCAGCCACGTCGAACAGGCTGGAGACGGCGTCGACCAGCAGCGCGGCATATCCGAGCAGCCACACGCCAAGCAGCTCCATGATCACAACGCTGACGCGCAGCACGATGCCGAGCCGGGCGGCGCGCAGCAGTTCGCTCTCCCGCTGTGTGCGAGCGGCCAAGACGGATTCTGCCGTCGGCACGGGTGCGGGGAACAACTCCGTCGCTGGAGGTGACGTGTCCGTGATCGGCATGCGACCACTATTCCGCCCACGCAGTCGTTTTGACAAGTGCGGCGCGGAATTTGGGTCCGTCGAAATCAGTGCGGTCGCGTACGCGGGACGCGGCTACGACCACATCGCCCGGATTTCCCGGCGAATCTCACTCGTCGACAGGTCCGACGCGTCGTCCTCATCATCCCCCTGGTACATGGCGGCGGCCACCTCCTGAAAGCACCTGCGGGCGGCCTTCGTGAAGAACCGCGTCGGCTGCGAATAGCTGTGGGCGTCGCTCCGGAACCGGCCGTGAAAGTAGTACCGCTGCGGGACCGTCACGTAGAGCCAGTCTTTGGCGCGCGTCAGCGCGACGTAGAACAGCCGCCGCTCCTCTTCGATCTGCTCCGGGCTGTCGGTCGCCATGTCGGAGGGGATATTGCCGTCGGCTGCGTGGATCACGTAGACGCTGTCCCACTCGAGTCCCTTGGCCGAGTGGATCGTGCTCAGGATGAGATAGTCTTCGTCGAGGACGGGATCGCCGGCCAGGTCCTGCGTCGACGCCGGCGGGTCGAGCGTCATGTCGGTGATGAACTGCTGCCGGTCCTTGAATCGCGATGAGACGATCTCCAGTTGCTCCAGGTCCTTGAGCCGCGCGCGGGCGTTGTCGTACTTCTGCTCCAGCAGCGGCGCGTAGAACGACCGGACGCGGTGTACCTGCTCGGTGACGCCATTCTTGCGGGCGGCGGGCTGCGCCAGGCCGCACATCAGCGCCACGAACTTCGGCCAGTCGTCCTTGGCGGCCTTCGGGGGCGTGACGTCGCGCCAGGCATGGAAATCGCCATGCCGCTCGGCGAGCAGCGAGAGCAACTGCCGTGCCTTGACCTGCCCGACGCCCGGGATGAGCACAAGAATGCGCGTTCCGGAGACGATGTCGCGCGGGTTCTCCGCCAGCCGCAGAAATGCGAGCAGGTCCTTGACGTGGGCCGTCTCCACGAACTTGAGGCCACCGTACTTGTGGAACGGGATGTTCCGCCGCGCCAGTTCCACCTCCAGCGCGATGCTGTGATGCGACGCGCGGAAAAGTACCGCCTGCTTCCGCAGCGCCATGCCGTACTCCCGATGCTCCAGGATTCGCTCGATCAGGTACGCCGTCTGTTCGTCCTCGTCCTCGCAGTGGACCAGCAGCGGCGGCTGCCCCTGTTCGCGCCCGGACCAGAGGTCCTTCTTGTGTCGTTCCTTTGCAGCCGCAATGACACGGTTGGTGGCTGCCAGAATCGGTTGGGTGCTGCGGTAGTTCTGCTCCAGTTTGACGATCGTCGTGCCGGGGTACTGCTCCGGAAAATCGAGGATGTTCCGCACGGTGGCGGCGCGGAAAGAGTAGATCGACTGCGCGTCGTCCCCCACGATGGTCAGCCCTTCGCCGTCAGGACAGAGCCCCTTGAGGATATCGGCCTGCACGACGTTTGTGTCCTGGTACTCGTCCACCAGCACACAGTCGAACATCTCGCGCAACTTGCGGCCGGCTGATTCGTGCCGGGCCAACGCCCGCCAGAACAGCAGCAGGTCATCGTAATCGAGGACCGCGAGTTGCTCCTTGCGCTCGACGAACCCGTTAAACAGTTGCTTCAGCTTCGCCGCGTGTTCGAGGCACCACGGGAAGGCGTCCTCCAGCACGCGCTCCAGCGGCTGCTGCGTGTTCACGGCCCGGCTGTAGATGCTCATGCAGGTCCCCTTGAGCGGGAAGCGGCTCTCGCTCTGGGACAGCTTCAATTCCTGCCGGACGACGTGCAGCAGGTCTTCCGAGTCGCTCCGGTCGAGGACGGTGAAATCGGGCGAAAGACCGATCAGCTTGCCGTGTCGGCGCAGGAGCCGCGTGGCAACGGCGTGGAATGTGCCGCCCCAGACTTTGCGACTCGCCATCCCCAATCCCGACTCTGGAGAAGCGGTGTCGGCGCTGGCCAGTTCGCGGAGGATGCCGTCGACGCGCCGCAGCATCTCCCCCGCCGCGCGGCGCGTGAACGTGAGGAGCAGCAGCCGCTCTGGCGGAACGCCCGTCGCAATCAGATGAGCGACACGATGGGCGAGCGTCGTCGTCTTGCCAGTCCCGGCGCCGGCCACAATCAGCAGCGGTCCCCGGCCGTGCGTGGCGGCCTCGCGCTGCGGCTCATTGAGACGGGAGAGGACTGCCTCCAATGCCGGTGCGGTCGCGGCCATCCGTGTGCACTTCCGTGATGTCGTGTCCCGAGCCCCGGTTTCTTCAAGAAAACGGGTTGCTTCGGGTATGATCCGGTCGGGCCGGATGATAGCAGACGGCTACTCAAGACTGGAGCAATCGCATGCGCTGCCGGCTCCTTATCGCGATCGTCCTGGGAATCGCAGGTGCCGCCAGGCCGGCGGGGGCGCAGCAGGATTTCAACGCCAAGGTCGACGAAACCCTCCGCAACGTGACGTGGCCCGGCATGCTCCGCCTGCCGATTGGAGTGACGCGGCACGGGACGCTGATCTGGTGCCTGATGGACCGGGACGCGCTCGATTACCGCAGCACAAAGGCCCGGCAGTTCTTCGTCGGTGGGATGCAGGGGAAACCGGACGAGGTCGACAACCTCCTCCAGCACGTCCAGCGGATCGGCCGGCGCACCGACCGCGATTTTCTGTTTGCGGTCGTGCCGATCGTAAACCCGGACGGCTGGGCGTCGGGGAAAGGGCCGGACAACCTCTCCGGAGGACATCCGGCAACCGGTTACCCCCCCGCACCGCCGGCGTACAACAGCCCCACCGATCCGGAGGCGGCGTATCTCTGGCGGTTCATCGGCTGGTACGCGCCCGATGTGGTGTTCGAGACACAGTCGGCGTCCGACCCTCTCTGGGAGAAAGTGCGGAACGAGGGACTGACCAGGGCCGACTGGCCGGCCAATTCGCTCGCAGCCGCCATTGAGCGCGAACCAGTCACGGGCATCGGCACCGCCTACGCGGCGCGTTACCCCGCCGTGTGGACCGCACGGCCCCGCGAGGGAGATCCGCGGATTGTGGCATATTCCGGATTGCGGGAAACGCCGCGCATCCGAAATTCGACGGAAAACCCGCCGCCGTGGTCCGACCTGCGGAAGAACGTGATCGTGCGCCTCGATCGGTTGCCGCAGACCGTCGCCACTGAATTGTCAGTCCATTACGGACACCATCTCAAGACCGTGATGTATCAACCGGCGCTGGCGCTCGTGGCGCGGCTCCGACTGGGCGTACGGACAAGCGACGGGGCGCACCGCACCGAAGTCGAAAAAATCTGCACCCCCTACCTGACCGGTGAGAGACCGACATTGCCGGAACAGGCGAACGGCAGCCTGCTGGCGGGGCATCTGGTGTTCGCAGAACTCGCGCGGATCACCGGTGATGCGCGCTATGTCGACCTGGTCCGGCGTGCCGCCGACGTTGCCTTCGACGAAAACGGCCAGCCGCGCGAGGCGATGCCATTCCACCTGGAGATGAGCGATTCGGTCTTCATGGGCTGCCCGATCCTCACGGCCGCCGGCCGACTGACGGGAGACGCGAAGTACTTCGAAATGGCGCTGACCCACCTGCGGTTCATGCGCGGGCTGTGTGTCCGCGAAGACGGCCTGTACCGGCACTCGCCGCTGTGCGAGGCGGCATGGGGACGAGGGAACGGTTTCCCGGCACTCGGCCTGGCGCTTTCGCTGACGGACCTGGAGGAGACACTGCGAACTGCACCAGACAACCGCCATGTGACCGAGATGCGCGACGAGATTCTCGCAGCGTTCCGGGCCCACCTGGCCGCGCTCCTCCCGCACCAGGACCCCACCGGGACGTGGCGGCAGGTGATCGATCATCCGGGCAGTTACCGCGAACTGACGGCGACGTCGATGATCACGTTTGCCATCCTCCGGGGCCTCAAGTATGGCTGGCTCGATGTGCCGACATACGAGCCGGTCGCGCAGCGCGCCTGGGAGGCGCTGAAGGTGCGGATCGGTCCTGACGGTGTGCTGTTCGACGTCTGCACCGGGACCGGCAAACAGCAGACGCTCCGCGACTACCTCGACCGGGAGGCGATCCTCGGGCAGGACGAGCGCGGGGGCGCGATGGCCCTGATGGTCTCGGTGGAAATGGCCGACTGGATGACGGGCAAATGACGGCTGATCCCCGGTTCATCGTGGTCGGCGGCGGCATCACCGGCCTGTCCGCGGCGCACCGGCTGCTGGAACTGGCTGCGCACTCCGGCCGCCGCGCGGAGGTGATCCTGATTGAGGCCACGCAGCGGATCGGCGGCGTGTTCGGCACGCGTCATATCGGCGACTACGTGATCGAGACGGGGGCCGATTCGTTCATTACCGACAAGCCGTGGGCGCTCGATCTCTGCCGGCGGTTGGGGCTGGAGTCCCGGTTGATTTCGATCGATCCCCGCTACCGCCGCGCCTATATCGTGTATCGCGGGCGGCCGGTCCTGACGCCGGAAGGCTTCAACCTGCTCGCGCCGTCGCGGCTCTGGCCGGTGCTGACGACGCCGCTTCTCTCGCCATTGGGGAAGCTGCGGCTGTTGGGTGAGTACTTCGTCCGACCGCGCGACATGGACGGCGATGAGGACCTCGCCTCGTTCACGCGGCGGCGGTTCGGGAAGGAGGTGCTGGAGCGGATCGTCCAACCGATGGTCAGCGGCATCTACACGTCCGACCCGGAAAAGCTGAGCCTCGCCGCGACGCTGCCGCGATTCATCGAGATGGAACGGCGGCACGGCAGCCTGATCCGCGCGATGCGCCTGCGGCAACGGGAACAACAGACAACCAACGGCGATTCCAGCGGCGCGCGCTATGGCCTGTTCGCGAGCCTCGCGGGGGGGATGTCGGAATTGCTCGACGCCCTGGCCGAGCGGGTCCGCGCGCAGGGCCAGATCTGGATGGACCACTCCGTCACGGCCGTTGAGATGAGTGACCCGGACGCTCCGAGCGTCCGGGTCACTTTATCAGACGGAGCGGTGCAGCACGCGGACGGCGTCGTGCTGGCCCTCCCGGCGTATCGAGCGGCGGACCTGATCGACCGTTGGGCCGAGGAGTTGGCGGAAGAGCTGCGCGCGATCGAGTACGCATCCAGCGCCATCGTCGTCACGGGACATCGCCTGGAGGACGTCGCTCATCCGCTGGATGCCGCAGGGATGGTCGTGCCGCATGCCGAACGGAGGAACATCCTCGCGGTGTCGTTTCTGAGCCGGAAGTTCGCCGGTCGCGCACCGGCGGGACGCGTGGTCCTGCGGACATTCGTGGGAGGGGCGATGCAGCCGGAGTTGCTGGAGCAGGAGGACGCCGCGCTGGGGGAGATGGCGCTGGCGGAGTTGCGCGCGCTGCTCGGCGTGCGCGGCCATCCGGAGTTCCTCGAGGTCGTCCGCTACCATCGCGCGATGCCGCAGTATCACGTCGGGCATCTGGAGCGGGTGGACCGCATCGAGCAACGGGCGGCGAATTACCCGCGACTGGCGCTGGCGGGAAACGCCTGGCGCGGGGTCGGGCTGCCGGACTGCATTCACAGCGGCGAGGTCGCGGCCGAAAAAGTGTGGAGTGGCACGGTCCGCGTCACGGAGTGACGCGACTACTTTGCCGCGATCGTCTCACGCAGCGCGGCGCTCACGCTCAGCGTCGCGCCCCGGAGCGCCGGCAACAGGGCCGGCAGTGTGGAGAGGTCTCCCCCTTCGGCCGCCTCCTCAATGCGGCGCGCGGCCTGCTGCAGTGCCGCGGAGCCGAACGTGCGCCCGGCCCCTTTGATCGTGTGCGCCAGCCGGCCGATTTCACTGCGCCGACCCTCAGCCACGGCCAGTTCCAGCTTCGACAGCAGTTGCGGCAACTCCTGGAGGCATTCGCCGGCGACGTCGCACAGCAGCTCCTGACTTCCGGCCATGTTGCGCAGGGCGCAGGCCCAGTCGACGATCGGGACCTGCCCATCGTCAGGGACGGTCGTCGCCGCCGAAACGACATCGGGGACGTGTCCGTCGTCGCCCTTCGTTCCCGCCTCGGGAAAGAACGGCGCGATGGCATCATAGAGTTCCCGCTGACGGACCGGTTTGGAGACGTAGCCGTCCATCCCCGCCGAAAGGCACATCTCCTTGTCGCCAGGCATGGCTCGGGCCGTCATCGCGATGATCGGCACGTGACGCCCCGAACCGGCTTCGCGCTGCCGGATGAGGCGTGAGGCTTCGAGCCCGTCCATTTCGGGCATCTGCACGTCCATCAGCACGAGGTCAAACGGGTGCGATTCCCAGGCCTCAAGTGCCGCCAGGCCGTCATCGGCGACGACAACGGAGTGCCCCCAGGTCGTGAGCAGCGCGACGGCGAGCTTCTGGTTCGCCTTGCCGTCCTCGGCCAGCAGGATCCGCAGGGGCCGCAGTGCGGGAACGGGGACCGATTCGCCGGTTGTGACCGACTTCCGTGTGTCGCGACCGCCGACCGCCAGCAGAATGGCGTTCAGCAGTTCCGACTGCTTGGCCGGCTTGATCAGGTGCGCCACAACCCCCAACTCCGCGTGCAGTGCGGCGTCACCGGTCCGCGTGCCGGAGGAGAGGATAATGACCGAGGTCTGTTCGATCGACCCCAGGCTGCGCACTCGGCGGATGACTTCGTGTCCGTCCATGCCGGGCATCTGCAGGTCGGTGATCATGATCGGGATCGGCGTCCCGGCATCGGCGGCCGCGCACAGCGCATCCAGCGCCGCCGGGCCTCCGGCAACCGTGGTCGCCCGCATCCCCCAACTGCGCAGCATTTCGTTGAGAATGCGGCGATTCGTCGCATTGTCATCCACCACGAGGACCGGCAGGTCAGTGACGTCTGCCGGCAGCGACACCGACGACGACGCCTCGGCGGTGACCGGGAACTGCAACACGAACTGGAATGTGCTCCCCCGCCCCGGCTCGCTCTCGACCCAGATCCGTCCCCCCAGTTGTTCGACGTTCCGTTGGGCGATCGTCTGTCCCAGGCCCGTGCCGCCGTTGCGCCGCGTCGTGGACGAATCGGCCTGCTCGAACGCCTCGAAAATCTGCTTCTGTTTCTCGGGCGCGATGCCCACGCCCGTATCGGAGACGCCGAAGTGCAGCGTGGCCTCGTCACCGTCCCGCTGCTCGAGTCTCACGTCGACCACAATCTCGCCCTGTTCCGTGAACTTGATGGCGTTGCCCACAAGGTTCACCAGCACTTGTCGCAGCCGGGTCGGGTCGCCGACCAGGCCTTCGGGGGCATCGGCAGCAACGCGCCACGCGAGTTCCAGGTCTTTTGCCGCAGCGCGCACACCGAGCGCCTTGACCGCGTCCCCGACGGCGTCTCGCAACCGGAACGGCACCGCCTCCAGATCGATTTTTCCCGCTTCGATCTTCGAAAAATCCAGGACCTCGTTGATGATCGTCAGCAGCGACTCCGACGATTCCAGGACCGTGCTCAGGTAATCGTGCTGCGTCGACGTCAGCTTCGTCTCCAGCAGCAGTTCCGTCATGCCGATGATGGCGTTCATCGGCGTGCGGATTTCGTGGCTCATGTTCGCCAGGAAGTCGCTCTTCGCCTGGCTGGCGGTTTCGGCCTGCGCCTTGGCCTGTTTCAGGTCCTGCTCGGCCTGCTTGCGCGTTGAGATGTCGTGCAGGAACCCGGCGAACAGAAACGTATCCCCGTCCGGAATGGCCGTAATCGTCAGTTCGGCCGAGAACAGCGTGCCGTCGCGGCGGGCCGCCGGCACTTCGATCCGGCGGTCGAGCACTGGCCCCTCGCGCGTGGCGAGAAACCGCTCCAGGCCGCCGCGATGCGCCTCGCGCAATGATTCCGGCACAATCGTGTCGGCGACCATGAGGCCGACCGCCTCGTCGCGCATCCAGCCGAACAGCCGCTCCGCCTGCGGGTTCCAGTCGACGATCCGCCCGGAGGCGTCCATGGCGATGAACGCGTCGTGGGCCGTGTCCAGGATCCGCCGCGTCCGATCGGCGATCTTGCGCAGCTCCGCTTCGGCCCGTTCGCGGTCGCCGATCTGCCGCCGCAGGTCCGCCTCGATCCCCATCCGCCAACTGATGTCGGTCACGCTGGCCCGCACCAGTTGCCGGCGCCGCGCGGGGAGCCGGACCAGCCGGACTTCGCACGGCACGTCGATGCCGGCCGCCGTGCGGTGCGTCCAGTCGAACGCGACGTGCTCGCCGTCGAGCGCGCGCTGAATGTAGTCCCGCGCGGCGTCGAGCGACGTGCGGCCGTCCGGCTGCATCGGCGGGCTGACGTCGGCCGGGTGCACCTGCAGCAGCCGCGTGCGCGGCATGCCGTACAGCTTCTCCGCATTCTCATTCGCGTCGATGAATCGCCCCTGGTCGGCATCGACGACGACGATCGCCTCCGGCGCGTGCTCGACGAGCGTCTTGTAGCGCTCCTCGCTGGAACGCAGCTCTTCTTCCGCCTCCTTGTGGTCGTGGATGTCGGTGATCGAGCCGCACATGCGGGTCGCGTCGCCGGCGTCGTTCCACAGCGCCTGCCCGCGGGCTCGGAACCAGCGGTACTTGCCGCGTTTCGTTTTCAGGCGGTATTCGACGTCATAGGGCCTGCGTTGCTTGAGGTGCGCTTCGACCGCCGCGAGCGTCGGCGCGAGGTCCTGCGGGTGCAGCTTCGACCGCCACTCGTCGAAGAGGTTCTGCATCTCGTCGTCGGCGTAGCCGATCAGCTGCTTGAACCGCGGGGAGTAGTAGACGACGCCGGTCGTGACGTCCCAGTCCCAGATGCCGTCCGTCGAGCCCTTGACGGCGAGTTCGAACCGCTCTTCGCTGGCGCGGAGCTGCTGTTCGGCCTGCTTCTGCCGGCTGACGTCGTGCGAGATGCCGAACGTGCCGATGACCTGTCCGTGCTGGTCGCGCAGGGGGGCCTTGGTGGTCAGCACCCAGGTCTCCTCGCCGGTCGGCCAGCGGGGATGTTCCTGCTTGGCGACGATCGCCTGGCCGCTGGACATCATTACCAGCTCATCCTGCCGGGCGGCGGCGGCGTAATCGGCGGGGAAGAAATCGGCGTCCGTCTTTCCCACCGCCTCGGCCGGGTCGCTCAGGCCCAGCCGGTTTGCCAGCCCCTGGCTGATCCGGAGGAAACGGCCATCGCGGTCCTTGAAGTAGATCGCGTCCGGCAGATGCGTCATCAGGGTGTGCAGCAAATCGTGCTCCAGCATCCGTCGGCTCGCGGGCGAATCACACGATGGGAGTGGTGGAAATGATCATTCTCATTGTATGCGCGCCGAGCGACATTCTGCACGTGATTGCCGGCAGTTCTTTGCTTCCTGCGCTCCCCGCCGTGCAATGATGGCTGTTTTTGAGTCGAAATCCTGTTCCGTCGACTCCGGTGCCTGAATTACGTGGCGCCCAGAACGCGGACCCAGAACTCTTCACGCCGGTTGCTCTGAGGGAATGACGCCTCCGGCACAGGCGCCTGCAGGAATTCGCACAGCGGCCCCCAGCCTGCTTTCACGTCGTAGACGAGCAGCCGATGAGCGGGAATCTGCTCCCTGACCGCCTCGTTGTGAGCGACAAAGGCCTGTTTCAGCCCGTCAAGATCCAGGCTCATCGGCAGGCCGGTCCTGATGAGCAGGTCGTTGACGAGATTGAGCCAGGGCTGCATCTCGGGCGGCGCCTGGTCTCGTTCGGCGACCAGCTTCTGAATTGTCGCGGCAAAACTCCCGGCCCAGCTTTCCGGGCTGCGATCCGTCAGCACGTAACGGGCCGACGGAAAGGCCTCCTGCAATTCTCGAAAGAAGCAGGCCGTGGGCCAGTCAACGGCACTGTGGAATCCCTCGTAGATGGCCTGCCAGTCAGGCCGACCGTCGAGCGCGGCCGACCAGAGGGGGACCTGCCCCGGGATGTTCTTGCGGACGGCCTCCATGTGGTGACAGGGACCGAGCCCCAGTTGGTTCAGTGCGAGTTTGAGCGAGTGGGTGCCGGTCCGTCCCAGTCCCGCCCCGATGACGTGCATGGCTGGATGTTCCTCTTGAATTGCCTCCGTATTCAAGTTCTTCGCTGTCTTCGCTCCCTTCTGTTCAAGGTCCTTCAGCATCGGAACCATGTATCCATGAGACAGATTACCAGTGTATCACGAACCCCCCGTCCACATTGATCGTCTGACCCGTCACCTGCTTCGCACGCTCCGACGACAGGAACACCACCATGTCGGCGATGTCCTCCACCGACTGCCACCGGCCGAGCGGTACCAGCTTGCGGATCTTCTCGGCGGCCCAGTCGTCGTACGACTGCCGCTGGCTGGTCGGCTGCTGGTCGTGCCAGGCCTGCCACACGCCGCGGTTGAGCGGCGTCTGCACCATGCCGGGACAGACCGTGTTGACGCGCACGCCGTACGGCGCAAGGTCTTTGGCGAGGCACTGGGCGAAATTGATGTTGGCCGCCTTCGACGCGCTGTACGGCGGATCGGTCTGCGAACCGATCTGGCCGGCCACCGAGGCGATGTAGACCTGCGTGCCGGCGCGGCGCTCGATCATGTGCGGCGAGACGGCGTGCGCGACGTGCGTCATGCCCATGATGTTGACTTCCAGCACCCGCGGCCAGTCGGCCGGGGTGAGGTTCGTAAACGGGAAGCCGAACTTGCCGGAGCCGATTGCGGCGGCGTGGATGAGGTGATCGATGCGGCCGAAGTGCTTGAGCGTGCGGGCCAGCGCGGCCGTCACCGAAGCGGCGTCAGTGATGTCGACGCGGATGCCGAGTGCCGCCCCGGTGATGCCGGCCGACAGTTCAGTCGCGGCGGTGTCCACGGCATCGCTGATGTCCCAGACGACGACGGAGGCGCCTTCCTGCAGGAACTCTGCGGCGCAGGCCTTGCCGATGCCGCTGGCGCCACCGGTGATGACGGCGATATGATCGCTGAGGTTGAGGTCCATGGAGCTTGATCGCTGTCTCACGAAGGCTGGGGGCTCGCTGCGCTCGACCCCAGCCACTCCTCTCCAGCTTGAATATGGTTAGCGGCGAATCGTCGATTCTGTTTCGATCCGGCCGCCCCGGATGGTAACCTATTCACAGCGACATTCCCTGCCCGTCCCACCGGAATCGTGCCATGGCCGATTCAGTCCACAATTGCCTGCCGAACAGCGGGATTCGCCGCCGCGCCGTTTTGCAGGCGGCCGGCGCGGGACTGGTCGGTGGATTGGCGGCACGCCCTGTTCCGGCAGCGGAGGCTGCGTCGTCGCGAGCGTGCATCTTCATCTGGCTCAACGGCGGCCCGAGCCAGTTCGAGACGTTTGACCCCAAGCCCAAAGCGACGTCCGACGTCCGCGGTCCGTTCGGCGCGATTCCGACGGCAGTACCGGGCGTATTGATGTCGGAGCTGGTGCCGCAGATTGCGCGTCAGTTCGACAGGTTCGCCGTCGTGCGGTCCGTCGCGCACGGCAACTCCAACCACGATTCCACGGCCCTGCTGACGGGGATCGAAAACAGCCGCACGTCGTTTGGCGCGGTCGTCAGCAAGCTGCTCGGTCCGTCTGGACTGATGCCGCCGTACATTCATATCGGGTCCAGCACGGGGGACGGGGCGCAGTTCGCGTCGAACATCGACCAGGTCGGCGGCGGCGAACTCGGGTCGGTGTATGGACCGCTGCGGGTGCGGGCGCCGTACGGCGCCCAATTGCGGCTGGGAGACTTCTCGCTCGACGAACAGGTCTCGCGGGAGCGGTTCGATCGCCGCCTTAACCTGCTGCACGGATTACCCACCGACGCCGGTTCCGACGCGCAGGTCGCGGTGCGCAAGATGCGGGACGAACGACAGCGGGCGGTGGAAGTGCTGTCGTCGTCGCACGTGCGTGACGCATTCGACGTCACGCGCGAGGAGGAGGCCCTGCGCTACCGCTACGGCGCGAACTTCTTCGGCCAGTCGTGCCTCTTGGCCCGGCGGCTGGTCGAGGCCGGCACGCGGTTCATCCAGATCAAGTGGTATGACGTCGTCGCGTTCGATGCCTGGGACACGCACGGGGCCGACCTGCCCGGCATGCGGCGGCTGGAACAGCAGCTCTGCCCGCGGCTCGATCAGGGACTCTCGGCGCTGCTCGCGGACCTGCACGACCGGGGTCTGCTGGAGACGACGCTGGTCGTCGTCTGTGGCGAGTTCGGGCGGACCCCCGCGCTCAACAAGAACGGCGACCGGGACCATTGGCCGTATTGCTCGTCGGTGCTGATGGCCGGTGCGGGGATCCCCGGAGGGACGATCGTCGGCGCGAGCGACGCGAAGGGGGCGTATCCGGCGCAGACGCCCGTCAGCCCGGCCGACTTCGCAGCCACGATCTACAAGCTGGTGGGGCTCGATCCGACGACCGACATCCGGCTGCGGCCGTTCGTGCAGAACGGGTTGCCGATCCGCGATCTGGTGGCTCACGTCTGATGCGTTGCACTCCTCGCCAGACACGGTGTGCATCGACTGGCTGGTTCTGTGTCGTCGCCGTGTGCGCGATTGCGAACGGCGGCGAACCGGAACCGCGGCAGACGCTCCGCATCGCGTTCGCCTCGAACCGCGACCACTACTGGTACCCGCACCTGTTCATTTACGAACACGACGGCGTCTCGTCCGGGAAGGTCATCCTCTCTCTGCCGACGCAGGACAAACGCCTGAACCACCATCCCGCGCTGAGCGCCGACGGCCGCTACTGCGCGTTCGGGTGGGAAGGGGAAGGTGGGACCGGCTCGGTTTCGGTGTGGGACGTTGCGAAGAATGTGGCAGTCGATCTTCCGGACCTCGGCAAGACGCCGAACGCGCAATTCAGCCCATCGCTTTCCGGCGACGGGTCGCTGCTGGCCGTCACCGCGTGGAGCCGCCCCGGCCAGAACCCCCGCTGGGATGCCGTGCTGTTCGACGTCAGCCGCAAGCAACTGCTGGAACTCCCCGGCCTCAATTCGGCGGAGACGGACGAACGCCGCGTTGCGATCAGTCCGGACGGCAACTGGCTGGCCTTCACGACGAACGCCGCGGACGGCGAAGGGCTGACCGACATCCGCCTGTACGACCGCCGCACGCGGGCCGTCGACGAGCTGCGCGAGATGAACTCCGCCGGCAGCGACAGTTTTCCGAGCCTCGGCCGCGACGGGCGGTTTGTCTGCTTCGTCTCGGACCGCGGCGGCGGCATGGACGTGCTGCTGTTCGACCGCGACGCACGGCGGCTCGTCGATCTGCCGGGCCTCAACTCACCCGGCCAGGAACAGTCGCCGTCGATCACGGCGGACGGCCGGCATATCGCGTTCGTCTCGGAGCGGTTCGGCGCGCCGGGGGAGCACGACATCTTTCTGTACGATCGTGACGCCGCGCGGTTGCTGGAGACGCCGGAGCTGAATACGGCGCGGGATGAGTATGATCCGTCGATTATCGTCGTGTCTGCCCCTCCGATGTGATGCGAACGTTAATGCGGTGATAGACGTAACACCTACCAGGCGGTACAAAGGATGGTTGGATAACAACACCGTCCACTTGTATGCCCAGCGCCACCGTTTATCTTGAGACGACGATCTGCAGCTACCTTGCGGCATGGCCGATGCCGCAACTCGCCGCGGCAGCACGACAACAGATCACACACGAGTGGTGGCAGACGCGCCGAGTTGACTTCGAATTGTACGTATCCGAATTGGTCATCGAGGAAGCGTCGGCAGGAGATGCGGAGGCCGCCGCCCGTCGTTTGGAGATTATTCGCGAGTTGCCAGTGCTATCGGCAAGCGATGCATCCGCGGCGCTCCAGGAGCGTATACTTGATGAAACGGGGTTTCCCGAACGCGCGCGAGCGGACGCCGGTCACATCGCAATCGCCACATTGCACGGAATGGACTACCTTTTGACATGGAACATGAGTCACATTGCCAACGCGGAATTTGATGCCGCGATTCGCGCAGTCTGTCTTGATGCCGGCTATGTGCCGCCGAAGATTTGCACTCCTGATGAATTGATGGGAAGTGAGGCGACTGATGAATGAGGATCCGATTCTCCGCGAAATTCGCGAATTCCGCGACCGGCTGGCTGAGCGATTCAAGGATGACCCGCAAGGCTTTCTCGCCTGGATCAAGGCGCGGGAAGAAGAGTCTCGACGCCAGGGACGAACGTTTGTGACGCGGCGACCAAAGCGAGTCGAGGCGGAAGCAGTGTCGCAGCGTTGAGACGCGCACGCGACGTCTGATACATGATCTGCACCCTTTCGCGGAGCGAAAGGCGACTTTGGCCTACGCGCGCCGACGGTCCCTGTCGCGCGACAGCGTCCAGACCAGCGCCGACAGGTCCTGCTGCAGCGGCACGTAGACCTGGAAGAACGTGAGCACGACGGCCACGATGCTCAAAACGCACACGAGGAACATCGTCAAGGCGTCATGTCCGGCCGACCCGCCCATCGCGGCCAGCGACAGCCCGGCGATCGCGACGAATGGGACGCACACCGCGACGATCAGATACGCCTGCAATCGCCGCTGCAGCCGCTGCAGTTCCGCGACGTCGTCCGGTCCGCATTGCGCGTGCTGGATATAGATCGGAAACAGCCGGCGCACGGCGAACCACGTCACCAGAAAGAAGGGATACGCCGTCGCCAGCAGTCCGCAGATCACCAGCGAGCCAATGAAGCGCGCCCAGTACTCGCGCGGCAGCCCGCCGGACACGATGTGCAGGGCGATGGGATACGCAAACCCCGCGACGGTCCACAACCCGACGCAGACCCATGACGCGTGTTCGCCCAGCCGGATGCAGGCCCGCTTCTGCGGGCGCGCGACGACCGCCTTTCCGCCGCCGCCTTTGAGCAGCGACTGGACCGGCCTGGCCACACGCACCGTCAACCAGAGTCCCAGTCCGATGCCCACCGGAAAGGCGATGCCGTTGATCCACAGCACGGCGCGATCGAACGCCGGCACGAAGGGTTTCATCACGGGATCATCGACGATTTTTTCGTGATTGAAGTGGTGATTGTAGGCGGCAATGGCGATATTCGGGATCAGCACCATCAGGATCAGCATCGGCACCGCCCAGCGGCGCTGCCACCGTACGTTGCGCCCCTCGACCGGATCGATCAGGGCGCGCGCCTGCGGATCGAGGCAGACCTCAAGCTGCTGCGCCAGGTCGTCGGCCATCTGGAAGCGGTCGGCCGGGTCCGGCGCGAGGCTGCGAATCAGGACGCGCCTCAGCATGGGGGGACAATCCGGCGGCAACCGCCGGGCGACCTCCGGCGTCACCCCCTGTTGCCGCGCCGCAATCATCCGATCCAGCGTGGCGTGCCAGTTTCCTTCGGCGGCATCGTCGTCCGCGAACGGCCGTGTTCCACACAACAGTTGCCACAGCATGACGCCGAGCGA